>JABDEJ010000061.1 GCA_013287095.1 Bacteroidota bacterium
ATCGGGTCCCAGCTACGCCACTTTTGCAGCTGCCGTAAAGGATCTTACAACCAACGGGGTAAGCGGCGCTGTTACTTTTAAAGTTGCTGCGGCTACCTATAATGAACAAGTAACTATCGGTAAAATAACAGGTGTTTCAGCGACAAATACCATCACTTTTGTAGGGGCGGGTAAAAGTGCATCCATAATTGCAAGTACTGCAAGTCCTGTAGTGTATGTCAATTCAGGTTCATACATTAATTTTAGCGGATTTACGGTCCAAAGCTCCACACCGGCAGCCACTTTATTTGAGCAAAATGCCACATTATATTGCTCCATTTCTAATTCAAGTTTGATGGGTACAAAAGGGGGAAACGGTATTCCCCTTTATTTGAATAATACAAATTATTCTACTGTAAATAACTGTTACCTGTTTGGAGGTGGTGAAGGAGGAGAAATATTTGCGAGTAGCGGAACCAGTTCTGCTCCAATCGGGAATTTGACCTTTTCGAATAACAGGATTGTTGAATTTCAGAATTATGGTTTGTTTATAAACAATTCGGGTGGGTATGGCGTGGTAAACAACCTGTATAGCAGTAATGTAATAGATTCATCATATAATACTACCGGTTATGGGTTCTTTTCTGAATTTGAAACCGGCGCTACATATAGCAACAATAAAATATTGGCTAAACTGGCCTACTCATTTTATATTCTTTATCCAAACAGTAAGGCATCTGCACCGCCATTTCAGGTTTATAATTCCTTTAGTACGAATTACACTAATTATGGCCTTTATGTGAATCTCACAGGTACTTCAAGTGGAAACGTCTCTATTGACTTCAATACCTTTTACACTGATTCTACCATGAAGGCAAATGGGTGCATTTTCGCTACAAGTGCCGTTTCAAAAGGATTGAGTATAGAGAGCAATATTTTTGAACAGCTTATTTCAAATAATACCAGTACCAATGGTTTGCTTCAATTGGCGGGAACTGCTTCGGAATTTAATGTGATTGAGGGCAATGACCTATATGCTCCAGGGCAGTATTATGCCAATTTGTTCGGCACTGTCTATCATGACTTTCCCACTTATCAAACAGCAATGAATGCCAATGGATGGGAGCTGAATGCATCCAGTATAAAACCAGTTTATATAAGTCCTCCGTTTAACCTTCATCTTAATCAGTTTAATCCGGATCCGTTGGGTGTATATACCGGTATTTCTACAGATATTGATGGGAATGCCAGGTGTAAGTTGTTCCCAACGGCGGGCGCCAATGAATCGTCATATGACAAGGGTACCCCTACTGCAAAATTCTTTTTCCCGTCTGTAATATACCCAGGATCACCGGCGCTTGTTACCCAAACCGGAAAACCGGGAGAGCCAAAAGCATATGCGTGGTACCTGAATGGGACGCTCGTTAGTGATTCAATAGTCTTACTCACAAGTAAATTCGTGGTGGGTGTTGATTCACTCAGACTTGTGGTTACTTCATGTGGTGGATCAAGTACTTATACAGCTATTGATACCGTAAAATCTCCAAAAAAAGCTCCTGTGGTTGATTTTGTTTCTAATACCAATGTGATCCAAACAGGGCAGACGGTTTCGTTTGCAGATGTTAGTTCAAACGGGCCAACGTCCTGGACCTGGAGCATTAGTCCTGCCACCAGTGGATTATCTAAAACCTATGCTTATGTTAATAACGATTCTACCACACCAAATCCTGTGGTACAGTTTCTTACAGCCGGAATGTACACTATTTGCCTCACTGCAAGCAATAGCGTGGGAGCCGGGTCGCAAACATGCAAAACAAACTTTATAACAGTATATAGGGCGCTTAACATTGGCTCTCAATCTACAGTAAATGATTCCACTGGTTATTTGTATGACGATGGAGGTCCCAATGCGCCTTACAAAAGCAACGCTGTCAATTCAATTCTTATAAATCCTTGTGCAGATACCATTTACCTAACATTCAGCATGTTTGATCTTTACTGCGGCAATGCTTACCTGAAAGTTTATCAAGGCAAGGACAATACGGGTACGATGCTCGGCCCATGTCCTCAGGGTTTTACAGGAGGGCCAACTAATGTCTGTGGTGCTATTTGTTTCCCAAATGTCACAAGACCTGATACATTCAAAGCAAGGAACTTTATGTACATCGAAATGAACGATGGCACCAATAATGGTTCTGCCGGATTTGCGGCCCATTGGTGGAGCAAGCCAAAGAAAGGCAGCAACCCAAAACCCGCTTTTACATCGTCTGAATCAGGAGATTCGGTATGTGTTGGTCACAGGATCGTACTTACAAATACTACCCCAATTGACCCGAGTGACCCTCCTTCATTCTTTTGGTGGAGTGGCAGCATTTTAGCGCCATTCCCTTGTCCCGGCAACTGTGTTACAACCATTGACTCCTATAGTGTTTCAGGTCAGATCAATCTTACCCTCATTGCTTCAAGTTGCGGGGGTACAGATTCGGCCACACAAACGGTTACAGTGTATAATCCGCCACCCCCATCTATCAATTTTACAGTTGATAATCAGGATCCAACGGAATATGATCATATTTATTTTTCTGCCATTTCCAATGTCTGTATTGATGATTATAAATGGGTTTTTACCAAATCAGACCCTAATGACACCGGATCAGCGGTGTACCAGAATGGAACTGGTGCAAGTGACCCAAATCCAATTGTTTCATTTTCTGATACCGGGTATTATAATGTGACTTTAATGGTTGACAACAATTTAGGGACTCAGAGCAACGCCATAACCAAAACAAAGTATTTGCATGTGAGACAATCCTATTGTACGCCAACGGTTAATGCGCTCACTTCTGATATTGGGATAAGTAAGGTCGAGTTCAATCAGATCGTGAATTATACCAAGCCGGGTTCAGCCGTGTATTCAAATTTTGTAAATACACCTTCGTTAACAACCCCAGTTCAGGTAGGGATCACGTATCCACTTACGGTACAAAGGGATAGCCCGGCATATAATTCCATTACCAGGACTGCATATATAGACTGGAATGAAGATGGTGTATTCAGTTCATCAGAAGTGGTAGGTGTTGATTCAAATTCTACCTCAATAAGATGGACCAAGAATATAAAGGTCCCTGCTAATGCTACCATTGGTGCTACGGTGTTGCGGATTGCCATAAATGTAGGAAGCCAGGGAAATAATCCTTGTGGCCCTAGTAAATACGGTGAATTTCAGGACTATAGGATCTATGTACAACAGTACCACACACCTCCTGTCATAACCTTGAAAGGTAAGGATACTATTAATCTGGAACTAGGTTATCCTTATGTCGAGCCCGGATATTCAGCATATTCTTCGCTTAACGGGAATATTACCTCATTGGTGAAAGTAACTTCGAGCAAATTAAGTATTCCGTTCCCCGGTGGCACTTTGTATTCATATAATGTTACAGACTCTTCGTTCCAGAAAGCGCCTACAGTGTACAGGTATGTTTTATATGTTAAAGACACCATAGCCCCGACATTGGTTGTTGCAGGGCCAGACACCATCAAAGCACAGGTTGGAGCTAAAATTACGTATCAAAAAGTGACTTCCACTTCTGATCTTGTCACCAAGATACTGCATCCTGTAATGGATACGTCTAAAATAAATCACAAATTGCTGGGCATTTATCCTGTATATTATACCTTGACAGATTCTGCCGGGAATAAAACCACGGTGGTGCGCTATGTGGATATTGTTGATACTGTTGCAGCGGTTCTAAAACTCAAGGGCGGTTCCACAGATACAATTGCTGCCGGTTCTGCTTACAAAGATTCAGGTGTCGTAGTTACCGATAACTATTACAGGATTACTTTGCTTGATAGCCTGGTAAAGACATCTTTCAGCCCTACGCTTAACATTAACGTGCCTGGGGTTTATACGGAAACCTATAATCTGACAGATCCTTCAGGAAACAAATCAAAAGCAATTACAAGGGAAATTGTGGTTGTTGACAAAACACCTCCTGTCATCACATTGCTCGGCCCTGCAACTGACAGCGTGGCAGTTTATACGTCCTACTCTGATCCGGGTGTTACGGTAACGGATAATGTGAGCAAATCGAATCAGATTACAATTACCCGCTTAGGCACTTTCGTTGCATTATATCCCAGTGGTATTCCGGATTCCCTGGGGATCTTTACCATTATATATGTTGCAAGGGATCAGGCAGGAAATATTGCATCTAAGACAAGATATGTAAAAGTGCAGGATAGAACGGCACCTATCATTACCCTTGTTGGCAGCCAATCTGTATCGATATGCAGATGGCGAACTTATATTGACAGCGGATATACGGTTTCAGATAACTACGATAAAGTCAAGGATATTAAAATTGATACTATAGGGACTTTCCTAAAAACAAAGACTTCCATAGAAGGTCTTTTTGACCTGGCTTATACAGCAACGGATAAGTCCGGAAACAAATCCACATCATTATATCGTGGTATCCAAGTTATATCAGAAACTTATTCCCAATGTGCTTCAGGCATTGTAGAGGGATTGAACCCTGAAAAATATGTTTCAGTTTATCCGAACCCGGGCTCAGGAGTATTTTTTGTAAATATGAATTTCCCGCCTGATAAAGAGTCAGGCAATCCATCTACAGTTATATCTGTTACTGATATACTTGGAAGAGAAGTGGCGAGGATAAATGGCATTGCTTTAAACGAAAACAGTATCAGGATTGATCTCAGCAATCAGCAAAGCGGCGTTTATTTCCTGAATATCATTTCTGGCAATCAAAGGGCCGTAAAAAGAATTGAAATAGCAAAATAAACCAAAAAGGGAAACAGACTATAAGACAGAGATTATCGGATAGTGACGTAACCCTGAGATATTGTCTGGCTCCTTCGGTTATAACAGATAACCTTGTATTCACCTGTCTCATTCAGGTTTAAGGAAAAATATGCGCTTTCAAGGGAACCGTCTATCCAGAAGTTTTTGGATGTTACGTATATCGGGTACTTTTCGGTTTCGAACCCTTTCTTAAAAACATCTACGATCATGGTGTCAGTGTATAGAGGTCTGTCATTCACAACTTCTACACTCAATTCGCCAGCTTTGAAAACCGAGCCTGTATTTGTAGGAACCATATTAACAATTGACCTGCAAAATATGGTTTTTGCATTGTAATAACTCCTGTCAGGGTCTTTATGTAAGACCCGATTTTGTTGATGGTTTATAGTAGGCGGATTTTGCTCATTTTCAGGTTCAGTTCGGGTTTTGAGAATTATTGTAAGATCATTCATTGCAAGTTCTTTGCCTTCATAGTCCTGCACAGTACATTTATAGTTGCCCGCTTCGGTGAACTGGTAATCCAACAATGCCCAGGTTCGGTTGCTTTGTATTTCCATGGCGCGTTTCTCGTAATTCCTGTAAATATTGCCCGATTTTTTCCTGATATTTAATATTAGTTTTTTGCTCTTTATGCGCTTATTATGGTTGTAAAATAACACATAAACATAGCCGCCCTTTTCATCAAGGTTCCAGGTATTTGAGGCACCGACAGGCTCACCTTTGCTGTCATAATTACTGCAAAAAACGATTTCCTGAGCATAGCTAAACCCATGTGCAAAGAAGCAGATAAATACGGTGGTTGACAGGCTTTTTAACAAAACTAATTTTTAAATAATATACGAATTTAACTACAAATCTGCTCAGTACGGTCGACACCATGTGATCGTCCTTACTGATATGAAGTTCTTGATTAAACGCTAAAATCGTTAATTTGCATATCTATTCAGATTTTATGAATGAAAAAAAGGACAAAGGAGATGTGAATATGTTTACATTAAGTATTCTACTTATTGGCGTCTTTCCCGGTCTGGGTGTTTTGTTTTTCATTGGCGAAAAAACGTTGATTCGTGTTGATGCAGTATTCAATATTGCAGCAGTTGCCGGAATAATTGTCTTTGTTATGCACCTGCCATTCCTGAAAAAGCTGAACAGGTACCTGGCGGAAATTATAGGTTTTGCGTTGTTAGGATGGGGATTGATCATAACTGCTTTATTTATGGGCAGCAATTATCTTTTTCATGGACAACCGGTAACAGATATTTATCGGGTTATCACGGCTACGGCTCATCCGGAAGACCGCGAACTGCCATTCCCGGTCTCTGTTACCATTTCACAATTTGAAAACCTCCAGACAACGGTTCCTTCAAAAGCTTATGATGATTACCCTGACATGCTGAAATTTAAAGGCAATGAGGAGCAGAAATTTATTGACCAGCCAAAGCAGGCTAAAATGACAACTGCAAAGGGCTTGTTCGGATATTCGGTTTTGCTTTCCAAAGAGCTTGATTAAATTTGGAACTTGTTTTAACAATCAGCCCGTTATATAAATCAACAGTTTAGAATTGGATTTTTACAGTCTTTTGGGAATAACGGCTACAGCAAGCGCTACGGAAATCAAGAGCGCTTTTCGTGTTCGCGCCAAACTTTATCATCCTGACATAAACAGGTCTTCTGATGCTGATGAAAATTTCAGGATGCTCTATATTGCCTATGCCACCCTGATTGACCCGCTGAAGCGGAAATTATATGATCAGTTGCTTAAAGAAGACCTGAAAGCAGGAAGTGAATGGGTAAGTAGGGCAGAGTATGAAAAGATGCAGCGGAGGGCGGCTATGAGGGCCAGGATGTATGCAAATATGCAATTTGAGCAGTTCGAAGCAAGGACATTTTCAAAGGCTGGTTTTCACGCCAAACAAGCTATGGCTTTTATCATTTTTTTCGGGATGATGTGCGGAGGTATGATATTGCTTACCGAAGGCACGCACTATGTTTTCAAAGAAACCTTTAATGGCGCCCAGGTAACGGGATACGCCTTCTGGCTTGCAGGGCTGGTCTTCTGTTATATCAGCAGCAAGGCCCTTCTGGCCATTTACGAAACCTGGAGGCTTGGAGGGAGCGATTAAGCAATGTGCTGATTTGCTAATGCGATAATGTGCTAATTTTTAATTCCTAATTCTTAATTAGTTAGTGGTATATCGAATCCAGTTGTATTATTTTCCGGACATATAACTTTCCATCAATTACAAACAGGACAAAGTACATTCCGGGGCGGGTTTTCCATAGCGCTCCATTGAAATAGGTATCGTATTCGCCAGGTCCAACCTGCTCATTCTTTAAGACACATATCTCTCTTCCTATGGCATCAACAATACTTATCCGGATATTTGCAGCATTAACAATGGTATAGTTTATATCAGTCTGAAGGGAGAAAGCATTGGGGAAAACATTCAACGAGAAATTGAGATTAATAACCACTGTATAAGTATCAACTACCGTGCAAAAACCCGGCAAAGAAACGGTAAGAGTTACATGATACTTCCCATTTTTTGGATATGTGTGAGATAATTTGTAGCCTGATAATGTGTCTGTTAACATATCAGTGGTATCACCAAAATCCCAATGGTATTGCCATGATGGGTAGTTAGGGCTTTTAGCTGTGAACTGGTATTCATAACCATTGATATTTTTTGTAACAAACGCAGCATTTGGCAATGGCATAACTGTAACCTGGACAGTGTTCGAATCACTGCATCCGGTAGAATCTATGGTTTCAGAAACCGTATATGTTGTGGTTATTTTTGGGCTATCCACAGGGTTGCTCAAAGTGGAAATAAACCCTTTAGGATTCGATGTCCATGAGTAGCTGCACCCTTTTGCGGATGTATCTCCAAGCTGCACCACCGTGCCGGTACATATTTTTTCAGGTGCCCCTGCCACAGGCATAGGCCTCGGGTTTACAGTAATGGTTACTGAATCAAAGTTGGTGCAACCTACTGAACTGGTTACTGTTAATGAGTATGAAGTGGTTTTAACTGGTGTGACAACAAGTTTTGCTTTTGCAGAACTGAAACCGACAGGATTTGAAGCCCATGAATAAGTGTCTCCAGACAATGAATCGGAACCAATTTGTGAGGATACTCCTACACAAACGGTTTGGTTTTTGCCCACATCAATAACAGGTGCCGGGGAAATTTTGACAATAATGTCGGCAAAGTTTTTATTCACACATTTTGTAGCTGTATCGGTAACTGATAAGTAATAGACTGTATTATTGCCAGGACTTACAACAGGATTTGACAAAGAGGATTTAAAACCAGTAGGAGAGGAGGTCCAGGAATAAATAATTCCCGGTTTGGCGTTTGCCCCTATCTTGATATGGGTACCTGTGCAGATCAGATAACTGCTTTGTCCTACATTGGCCGAGGGTAATGGATTCACAGTTATTTTAGCAGAACCTGTATTGGAACAACTTGTACCTCCATCAGTTACAGTTAATGAATAGACGGTGGTAGCGGAAGGCATCACCGTAGCATTCGGAGCGTTTGAACTAAATCCCGAGGGAGAGGAAGTCCAACTATAACTGTACCCTTTTGTCTTCGATGTATCACCTATAGTCGCACTGTCTCCAATACAAATCGCTTTATTTTTACCAGGATTGACAACCGGCAGTGCATTTACTTTTACCAATACAGAATTTGAATTGGCGCAGTGGGTGACATTGTCGGTTTCTGTTAAGTAATATACTGTGCTGTTTAGCGGACTAACGGAAGGGTTTGACATGGTGGAAATGAAGCCCAAAGGATTTGATGTCCAGGAATAGCTGTTTCCAGGAATAGCAGAAGCTCCAATCGTGACAGAACCGTTTTTGCAAATCACTTTATCAGGGCCTGTGTTGGCAGGAGGCGGGGGAATTACCTGAATGGTTGTTGATAAAGTATCATTTTTAGGCACTGAATCCTGCAAACCATTTGGTTTCGAAGTCCAGCATTTAACTTTATTCGATCCGACGGAAAACAAAAAATTCCCGAGTTTTACCTTAATAGTACTATCAGGGTCCAGGATTCCCATCCAATGATACACGGGCTGCAGGGTTCCATTTATTGATAAATTTATCCTGACAGAATCGAGCTTAAGGTGGCTGTAATTTTTGAGCTGTACCACTACAGGCAAGGTATCCATGCAATAATTTCCTGCAGGAGATAAAAAAGAATCGATCCCGGCATCATTACCCGGGAAACTGAATTTGGCCAGAAAGGCATTGCTGCCATTATTCGTTTCCTTGCTCATAGTTTGATATGCCCCGCTCGTGGCCAATCCGCCAATACTATTTGCGACCCCTGTAATGAAAATGTTTTCAGAGCTATCAATTGTAATGCCGATACCAACATCCCTCGGGGTCGCAAAAAAGGAACCCCATTTTATATCTCCTTCCTTTGTAAACTGGGTTAGAAATGCCCCACTGGAAGAAATATTCGTGCCATCAGGGGTCGTTATATTAGAATTGCTTGATGCAGAGCCCGTCAAAAAAGCATTGCCGACTCCGTCAGCTGCAACCGCATTAACAACTGCCTGGCCGAATCCGCCAATATAGGTAGCCCATTGTAAAGCGCCGCCTGTATTGAATTTTGCAAGGAAACTTTGTCCATAACCTCCTAAATTTGCTTGAAATGAAGTATTTACTGCTATTCCGGTATCGCTTCCTGTACGTCCAACTAAATAAATATCCTCTGATCCATCAATTGCAAGCCCTGTTGGATAATCTGAACCGCTTCCACCAAAATATGTAGCCCAATCCAGTCCTCCTCCGCTGTTAAATTTAGCAAGAAAAGCATCTTCGTCATAGCCTTTTATTGTTTGATAAGCGCCGATGGTCGCCAATCCGCTATCACTACTGGTTGCACCAGAAAAGTATATATTACCAAATCTGTCAGCTACTATTTCGTTTCCGCTACCGCTGCCATCTCTGCCCCCTCCAAAATAAGTTATCCATTTTACCTTGCCATCTGTAGTAAATTTAGATAAAAAAGCATAGCTTAAATCGTATCCGGTTCCAAATATGCTTTTATATGAACCCTTTGTTGCTATGCCAGCTGATTGGGTATAACCAGACATATATACGTTGCCTGCAAGATCTACTGCAACACCATATCCTTGATCAAACCCACTGCCGCCCAGGTAAGTGCCCCATTTTAAATTACCGCTGCTATCAAATTTTGCAAGATATGCATCTTCATAATGGCCATTATCGCCATTGGAAACCTGGTAAGCTCCTTTTGTGGCTATACCGGAATCACTTTGTGTAAAACCGGTAATAAACACGTTGCCTAAAAGATCTATTGCTAATGCATTGCCATAATCATGGCTGGGTCCTCCAAAATAAGTGGCCCATTTTGGGAACCCCTTACTATTGAATTTTACCAGAAAAGCATCGTTTCCGCTACCAGTAGATTGATAGGCCCCACTCGTCGTTATTATTGCATTGGCGCCAAAAGAAGTTCCGATCATAAATATATTCCCCAGGGTATCGGTGGAAACATTGTTCCCTTCTGCCTGATTGGCCCCAAAATAAGTAGCCCATTCCAGGGATGGGTCTATGATCAAAGGCTTTTTTTCATTATAGCCGGATATTTGAAAGCTAATGCAGTTATCCGTTTTAATAAAATTGCTTTCAATAATATTTTTCCCCTGAAAACTTACCGGTTTGCTTTCTTCCATTTTCCCCAACACCAAAGAATATTCAATTTTTGAATCTTTTAATTTTTTAGCACTCTCCAATCCGTTCCATTGTATTTGTATATCGCTGACCTTGCCTCCTGGATATACGACAAACTCGTATTTCATACCTTCTTCACGAGAGTGAAGAATAAGGTCAATATGCGGATAAATATCCTTGTAAGTAATGGTTTTATAAGTATGAACATTTACGATACCATGATCCGCATCTCCGGTGGTATAGTAGTTTTCGTAGTATTCCTGCTGTTCTGATGCAAGGATTTGAGCGGATGGGTTGGAATTCAGGAGGATGAGGTCAGCACGGTTTGTGGCTATTTTTGAAGGTTGGTGTTTCGAAGGATCAAATCCTCCTGCCCCTCCCGAATAAGTCGGGACAGGCTTTCCAAATGGGGAATTATTCCCCGATGGCAGACTGGTTGCCTCTGAAATTTGTTTCGTTTCTTTTTCCGCCTTCGTAAAAACAAAACCGATTATCCCTGGCTTACAAAAGAGATATACCCCACCCTGGTGCCCGTAATAAGATATTTTTCGATCGGAAAGCTGCCCCTTATTTTCGATGAAATTCCAGTCTGAATGGTTTATAAGTTGCCTGTCAAAGGAAGGACTAGGGGCTTGGTCAGGCTTGCAATTATTTGAGATTATGGCATATATATTATTACATGTGAAAGAAATAATAATAATAAATATGTTTCTCAGGAAATTCATTTTTTCTGGGGAGTGATTTAATTCAAATATAATAATTTTTTATAAAAATTACATCAGCCCCCAAAAAATTATCTCATCAGCGTGACATTTCCACTTTCATAGTGATGCTTTCCTTTAATATCAATGACATCAACCTGGTAAATATATACCCCATCAGGCACATCCTGATTTTTAAAAGTACCATCCCATCCCGTATGACCAGTGGTTGCTTCAAAAATGTGCTCTCCCCAACGGTTATAAATATTGTATGAATAGCTTTTTATTCCAACCCCTTGAATGTCAAAGATATTGTTTGTTGCGTCTCCATTTGGGGTGAAGGCATTTGGAATATAAATTGTAACCAGGAAATTAACAACATTAACAAATCCAAAGGCAGTATCATTGGGGCAATGGTCTAACCCGTATGCAATAAGGGCTACATTATATTTACCCGTCTCATAATACTTATAATCAGGCGATACCTGTCTGCTGGTATCCTTATTCCCAAATTCCCATAAATAGGATGATGCATTAAGGGACTGGTTCACAAAAGTGACTGTTTCTCTTACCAAAGGAGAATCCGGATACGAATTAAAAGCAGCTTTTGCGGGAGGAATGACGTTAATATAAACGCTGTCTGTTGCCGGTACACCGGAACAATTGTCGCTCAATGTAACTGTATGCCAGCCGCTTGCGGAAGCTGATATGGTGAGGCTGTCTTCGGAATGATTGTTATCCAATGGCCATGAAAAATGATAATGCAAACTGTCCCCGCCACTGGCTTTTGCGTACAATAATATATTTGTTCCATAGCAGGTTTGTGTATCGCTTACAATTTTAACCTGGAGTCTCGGCCTCACTTTGAGCAAAACCGTACTGCTATCCTGGCAGCCGTGCGTATTGGTTACCAAAAGGATATAACGTTCCGTATTTGGCAATATAGCAACCGCATTAGGGTCAACAGATGAGGAGAGATAAGATGCAGGGCGCCAGAAATAGGTTACCCCGCCGGAGCCTTGCATGGTATAGCTCTCATTGTAGCATAAAATGGTATCTGGTCCGGCATTTGCATTTGGCAGTGGATAACTGTTTATGATCGTGGAGGCTGTATCGTTTCCCGTAAAAGAATCAAGGCCTCCGTTTGGGTTATAAGTCCAGATTTTCAGGGTATCGGTTCCATAGGGAAATGCAACTTTGCCAAGATTTAAGATTACAGTGCTGTCTGTTTGCAGTTTCCCGTGCCAGGAATAAGCAGGTTGTTTTTTGCCGTTGATGGACAAGATGATCTGCACGGAATCCAACTCATTTGGGCCGTAGTTTTTGAGCTGCACCATAAGAGGTAGGGTATCTTTGCAATAGTTACCTTGGGGACTTATGATGGAATCTATCCCAGCATCATTAATATCAGATTTATTATAAAATTCAGCAAGAAAGGCATCATTTCCTCCACCTCCAAATGCAGTCTGATGCACGCCGGTTGTTGAAAGCCCGGAACTGCTGGTTGTCCAGCCTGTAATATATATTTTTGCATCAGGGTTGGTTGCTATATCCAGACTATTATCACCGCCGTTGCCCCCAAAATAAGTTGCCCACTGCATCTTCCCCAAAGGGTTGAACTCTGCTATGAAGGCATCCTGACCACCTTTAATATTTCGCTGATATCCATTGCTTGTTGCGATACCTGATGGGCAAGTAGTATATCCGGCCATATATACATTATTAGAGCCATCTGTCGATACTCCATTTGCCGCAGTTGTAAAATCGCCCCCAAAATAAGTTGCCCATGATAAACTTCCATTGGGGGTAAATTTTGCCAGGAAGGCATCACTTCCCTGGCTGGTGTTCTGATAAGAGCCATTTGTGGCAATACCAGAATAACTGGTGGTATTGCCGGAAATATAAATATTCCCATATCTATCTGTAGCAATTCCGCCATATACTTCATTACCTGGTCCGCCAAAATAAGTTGCCCATTGTAGCTGGCCGCTGCTATTATATCGGGCAAGAAAAACATCACTGGCAGGAGTGCCGCTTAGGGAAATGCCACCACCGAAAGAAGTCTGGTATACTCCACTTGTAGCTATCCCAATGGTATCCGTTGTAGCGGCAGTAATATAAACATGACCATAGTGATCTGTTGCAACCCCTGCGGTACTATACAATACCCCTTTGCCAAGTATTGCAGACCAGCGAAATACGCCATTGCTGGTAAATTTGGCGAGAAATGCCCCGCTATCACCTGCATAATGTCCACCGGTTCGGATATTCGAGGGCGTTGTAAAAGTTCCGCCTATGTAGGCGTTGTTTGAATCATCTGTGACAACACTGTATGCAAGAATTGACCCACCTGAATCAATTGAATTTCCATAATAGGTAGCCCACGCAAGTTGTCCATTACCATAGAATTTGGTAAGAAAAGTTCCACCCGGAGCCGACTGGTAGGCACCTTTAGTAGTTTTGATTTCCGTGCTTGCCCAACCGGATAAACAACAAATTCGTATTTCATTCCTTCTTCACGAGAGTGAAGAACAA
>JABDEJ010000062.1:0-878 GCA_013287095.1 Bacteroidota bacterium
TCAGAACATCCTGGTAAACCCTGAACCTGATGCGCGGTTTTTTGAGTTTTTCTTTGGCTTTTGTTAATACAACTACGGTAACTACAATAGCCGTAATACAATAGGAGAGGGTCTGGGCATAGACAAACCACTCAATTTTAAAAGGTTTCGGCATAAAACCTCCCCAAAGCAGCAGCCCGACCAATATGATCATGATGGATCTGTCAAGTACAGAAAAAATACTATCGGTATTGAAAAGATAAATTCCTGAAAGGCAGCTTCTCATATAAAGGATGAACGACGCAAGCGCCTGATTGAAAATGATCCACCAGAGCAGTCCAAAACTGCTTAAATCGAATTGCTGGTTTTTGGGGGCATTTTTGTGTATCCAGACCATCACCAACCCTATCCCCAAAGTAGCCAGGATATAGAGCAGGCTCAAAATAACTTTGAGCGGGAGGAACTCTGATAGGTTGTCAGACAATCTGTTCGGCTCCTGGGCAAGTAGCTTGTTGTTATGTGTATGCAAACCGGGGTCAAGTACCATTTGCAGGTAAAAAGAGATACTCAGGATAAAATAATAAAGACCATATTCATCTATTCCTGTGGCATGTTGAACCCCGCGGTCTATCCCCAACAGCCATACAGGTTTAATAATGACATTGAGAAAGATCAGAAAAAAAAGGCTTCTGAGATATTTGGCCTGCATTGGGGCGATTGAGATTTTTTTTCCTTGAATAACTAAGACGTTCAAAATTATATAAAGGAAAGGGGAAATCAATTATGAATTACGAATTAGGAATTAAGAATGAGGCAGCCTAAGTTTTTCTTTATATGCTTTGCGATACCTTTATGTCTTTGCGGTTTATTTTTCTTCTTTCAAGTCTGGGAGTTCATCC
>JABDEJ010000062.1:888-13337 GCA_013287095.1 Bacteroidota bacterium
TTTGCTTCGTCTTAGTATTAAATTTATTAGACTCATGAAAACAAAAGACATTAAACAAGAGGAACATTTCGAGGCATCACCTTCAGAAATATATGATGCCATTATGGACTCTAAAAAGCATGCACAGTTTACCGGTGCAGCTGCTAAGATTGACAACAAAGTCGGCGGCAGTTTTTCAGCGCATGACGGTTATATCACCGGCAAAAACATCGAGCTTGTTCCCGGTAAAAAGATAGTACAAAGCTGGCATGCCGAGGAGGACCATTGGCCAGATGATTATTTTTCAAAGATCACCTTCGATCTGAAAGAAGATAAAAAGGGTGGCACAACTTTGAACTTCACCCATGAAGGTGTACCTGTAGAACATGCAGATTCTATTGAAGATGGGTGGGTAACCTATTATTGGGAGCCTTTGAGGGAAATGTTTGACAAGAGTCGATGACTTTCCAAAAGTCATCGACTCTATGGATTGTCTGAATTCTGCGTAAATTGCTTCCATTTTACGTAACACTCCATAGCTCCTTTGATCAGGCAAACGCACCGGCAATCACCACTTAATAAAATCGCAGCCATGTTGGTTATTACCATCGCGGCTGTTACGATATTATATTATGGCAAACCGATTTTATTGCCTCTGGCTTTTTCCGGCATTATCGCACTGCTGCTATATCCATTATGCCGCTTTTTCGAAAATATTGGGTTTCCGCGCACTCTGGCGGTGCTTCTTTCCATGTTTATCCTGTTTTGTATCCTTAGCGGAATGGTCGTGTTGCTATCCACACAGATATATCGTTTTGAGGATGAACTCCCAGACTTGAAAGAAAGATTCAGTGATGCACTCAATGATTTCGAATGGTTCCTGTTTAAAAATTACAATATCCAGATCAATGCGGATCTGAGTACCATGTTCCAGGGTTCTACTTCAAAGATTTTAGATTCAGGAGTTGAATTACTCGGCGGTACGATATCCACCCTGATTACTATCTTTAATTTTCTTGGTCTGCTTCCATTTTATGTATTCCTGATTCTCTTATACCGCTCTTCATTCAAAGAATTTTTCCTGAATATCACTCCGAATGACAAACATAGAATCGTTCTCAGGATTCTTTATCAGTCACAAAAAGTGGTTCAGAACTATATAATAGGACTTCTTACAGTAATGTCTATCGTGGCGATCCTTACGTCAACTTCACTTTTTATTATTGGCGTTGATGATGCCATCTTTTTTGGCTGCCTTGCGGCTGTTTTGATGGTCATCCCATATCTGGGCCTCATCATTGGGGCATTATTGCCCGCTATCTATGCACTTCTTACCAAAGACAGTGGGTGGTATGCCTTTGCCGTTATTGTATCTTTTGCTTTTATCCAGTTTATGGAGGGAAATATCATTACGCCAAAAATTACAGGTGGCAGGGTAAATATCAATCCATTAGCTGCCATTATTGCTTTGGTGGCGGGAGGGTATTTATGGGGTATGGGCGGACTTATTATTTCCCTTCCTTTTGTCGCCATGCTTAAAGTGATTCTCAGTAATGTTCCTTCGCTACAGCATTATGGGGTTTTGCTTGGCACTGAAATTTATAGCAAGAAAAACAGGAGAAAGATCAAGGCTGGGCGCGCGATCAGTAACAATTAATTCATTCCCCGACCGGAGTTTTGAGACGCACAAGCCTGATAATAATGGCAATAGCTGCAATAAGAAGCAGATAATGAATCACAAATACATGGCCCCAGGTAGAATGAAAGCCAATAAAGCCAATGACCCACATTATTATGAGTATTCCGGCTATGATGTAAAGGAGGTTATTCATGGATATCATTCGCCAAAGTTAAACTAACTTTTACCGAAGCCTTTTTTGATGCCTTTGTTCAATAAAATCAGCGCAGCCGTCTCCACTATTCCCAAAGCCATTGTCCTGATTCGCTGTTTTTTTTCTTCGGCAGGATCGACAGGTTTGTTAGGGGCCGTTTTTTCTCCGAAAACAGATTTCAGTATAAAATTGATGGGGACTCCGGTAATTTTGGATTTCATAAGGACATCAGGGATAATTGAAGTTACGGCACGATGTATCAATGCCCATGGTTGTACTGCCCTTTTTATCATGTCCGCGTCATTCATTAAAGAAGCAGTAATGAGCCCAGCCTCGTTTTGAAGACGTATTTTTTCGCTTCTCAGACTATCTAAACTAGTTATTTTCATCGGTTTCTAAACTTTTTGTAAGGACTTTGATGATCCAATTGCCTACCGGTTTGAATATTAATGCTTTACGGGTCACCAGGATAAAAAGTGCCAGAACAAGGTTAAAAAAAGCTACTATGGAAAATCCATAGGTCATTCTGCCCATGGCTTCTCCAATGGCAATGGCCGCCGTTATATTTGCAAATATCCAGAACAACAGAATCGCCAGGGATATAACCATCACAAAAACAACCGACTGTGCTACTTTGGCCGTATATTCTATGGTAGATAATTTGAAATATTCAAGCCTGTTTTTCAGGTATTCTGAGACATGCTTTTTGATATTTTCAAATTCTAATTTAGGCTCCTCATTCAATGATTCTTCCATGAGAATATTTTAATAGGGTGTATTAAAAAAAAAGCTAAGATACTACATTATCTTAGCTTTATGAACTGATTTACGTCAGTAAAAGAATATCTTTTGCAGTTCAGGCATTGTTCGCTTTGGCATCAGGTGTTTTGGCACTTGTTTTCATGTTTGCCAAAGCCTCATCTTTTATGCGATCAGCCCCGGAAATAGCCTGACCTAATTTATCGCCCAATTTATCAATTCCCTGTTTAATGGAATCCGTTACACCATCTTTTAATCTGGCAGCGCTGTCTGAAATTACTTTACGGGTTTCAAGTCCATTTTTTGGTGTAAGCAACATAGCAGTTACTGCGCCGGCCGCTGCACCTGCTGCAATGGCAACCAAAGTTTTTGCTGTTGAATTGTTAGTTTTGTTATAGGTATTCGTATCGTTTGGTTGGCCTGGATCGTTTGGAAATGATTGATTCGTGTTTTTCATAAATTTTATTTTTTTTGAAATGGTTAATGTAGTAATAACAAGATTATGTCCGGAAAGTTTGAGAAATTGAAATATAAATATGGTGCAAACTGTGGCGAACGTGGTAAACTTAAAGTTTCTAAATTTGTTTACCTCTTAAATATAGAATTATGGCCTCAAACACAAATATGGATACCCTTTCTGAAAGGATGACTGAATTAAAAGAAAAAGGTTACAGGGAAGAATTTAAAATTTCCGGTAATTCTTTACGAACAAATGACGGCACCCATTCGTATTCGCCCAAACAGATCAGAATAAACGAGCATTTCAGGTTTGAGGGAGAGTCTGACCCGGCAGACATGACGGTTCTTTATGCCATTGAAACTGATAGTGGGATAAAGGGGTTATTAATAGATGCTTTCGGAGTATACAGCGATCCAGAAGATTCAGCCTTCATGCAAAAGATCAGGGAATTGCATAAGGGCAATATTTACTAAGCTGCAAAAAGAAACAGATTATTTGTGAGGCGCAGGTACCGGTGCATCAGCTGGCATTGGTGGTGGAGCAATTGGTTTATCACCCCCATTGCTATTTGGTTTTGCATTGCCATTAGAAGGAGCAGCCTGACCAGGTTTTGCAGGAGCGGCAGCCTTCGGTTTTGCTGGGGCATAAGCAGGAGCTTCGGCACCCTCAGTCCTTGATTTAAAAACTTTTTCAGGGCCACCAGTGGGAGAGCCTGTCAGAAAATATGTTATAACCACAACGGCAAGTATGCCAATGCCGAAATACCAGGTAGATTTTTCAAGAAAATCAGCGGTTTGTCTTGCGCCCAGAAACTGGCTCGCACCAGCTCCGATGTTAGATAAGCCTCCTCCTTTTGGGTTTTGTGCCAATATAATGACAACTAACAGGCAACAGGCAATGATGATTAATATTAAAAGTAGTGTAAGCATTAAAAAGTCCCTTCAGATTGTATTTCGCTAATTCTCCCTGCAAAGTAAGCGCTTTTTTCCGGGTATTTCAAAATTAATTGTTGAAATATTTCTATGGCCCTGCTTTTAAGGCTTTGTTTTAAATAGATATTGGCAAGGGTTTCAGTGGCAATATTGTGATCTTCCATCACGCTCAGCTTCGCCATATCTTCTGGCTTATACATCTTGGATTGTTGCGGCCTTATTTTAGGTTCTGTTTGTATAAATTTGGAAATCAGGTCAATAGAATCAGGATTTTTTGCGGAAACCTCTAATTTTTTTTCCGGGATTTTCCCATTACCCTCACTTTTTTTGTTTGATTCGAGGACATCGAGCCAGTCGGAAAAACTTTTTTTACCGGAGAGAGGATCCGGAAGTTCCTGATCAATTGGCGATTCATTCTCAATGAGCCTTTTGTTTTTTTTTTGTAGTATTGACCAAAATAATCGCTGACAGGATATTGAAACAGGTCAAAAGTAGATATTCCTTGTTGTTTTTCTTTGTATATTTCAGCTGTGGTTTCAATGGAAGGTTTAACTTGTTCCAGCTCTCTTTCTACTAAAACCGGAGGCATGGATTCCATTAAAATGACCTTTTCTGATTGGTTTTCCTGTATTTCCGGGATCTGAGTTGGTTCAATAACAGGTTCCTTCGCAGATATGGATTCGCTGGTTTCAAAAGCTTTCAAATATTCCGGGGCCGGTTTTTCAGAACTATGAATATAGTTGAACAGTATTTCCCTGTCTCCAACGTAAGCGGCACTGATCTTAAGGTTTTTGTCGAAATAGATGCTGTTTTCATCATGCAACATCTTGGATAACATGATGTAAGGAGTAGAAAAATAGGGAAAACTTTGGATAAGTTCATTCACTACGCCCAGGTCTGAATTGTATTTTAGACTCTCGGGTGATAAGATAATTTCGTTTACCCTTTGTTTATTCATTACCAGTCCAATGCGGTTTTACTATATATATCCTGGATGATTTTCGTGCTGATATCGGCGTTCAGCGTACTCGCCACATCTGACAGGTTTTTACTGTTGTCGTAATCCTCATAGTTGGAAAAGGATTGATCAAAGTTCTTCTTCTTGTCCAGTTTATCCTCAAACTTCACATCAATGGCAATGGTAAGCCGTGTTGATTGAGCTTTGTTATCACTTGAAATGGCAACCGGGGCTGTGCTATAGCTACTGATATATCCGCTAAAAGTCCAGTCACCGTCCTGGTCTACCAGTTCCAGCTTCGATTCTTTCAGGAATTTGTCCTTAAGTGCTTCTGTAAATACCTGGCTCAGGTTTGGGTCTGCAAGGGTTGCCTTGTTGTTAAAATAGTTGATTGTGACTGTTTTAGCATCCAAAGGCCCACCTCCGGTAAGTGAATATTGGACAGAACCACAACTTGAAAATGCTAATGGTGAAGCAACTATGCTAAAATAAAATATCAATCTATTCATTAAGCTCCCTCTAAATTGTATTCTTTTATTTTGCGGTAAAGTGTCCTTTCTGATATACCAAGCTCCTGTGCCGCTATTTTTCGTTTGCCCTGGTGGCGGTCTAATGATTGTTTTATCATTTCTTTTTCCTTGTCCTGAAGGGATCGGGGTTCATCGGTATTATTGTCTTCAAAATCCTTTTCTTCAATGATTTCCTGGTGGTCATTGTATTTTGCAACAGGAACATAAACAGGCGTTTTTATTTTTTCACCATTTACAGGGGCCAGCAACCTGGTCACTTGCCCTATACCGGTTTCTGATACAGGTGCAACTTGGGGATTGATATTTTTTACCAGCTCGTAAATACTGTTTCTAAGGTCAGAAACATCGCGTTTTATATCAAAAAGAAACTTGTACATAATTTCACGCTCCTGGTACCCGCCAAAACTGCCGCCATCCATATTCATTGCGAGACTTGTAGATGTTGAAGGCAATTGAGGCACGTATTTTTCAACCACAGGTCCATTTAATACGCGTTCGGTTTCCAGAACAGATATCTGCTCTACAAAATTCTTTAATTGCCTGATGTTTCCCGGCCAGGTAAAATGCTTAACCACTTCAATGGCATCAGGGGTAAGTTCTACCGGAGGGATATGATATTTATCCCCAATATCGCTGGCGAATTTTGCAAAAAGCATGGGGATATCCGTTTCTCTTTCTCGGAGCGCAGGGATTTTTATGGTTACGGTACTTAGCCTATAATACAGATCTTCACGGAATTTTCCTTTTTGAGTCAGGTCGAGCAGGTCCTTGTTTGTGGCTGCTATGACACGGACATCTGTTTTCTGTACTTTAGAGGAACCTACTTTCAGAAATTCCCCGGATTCAAGCACACGTAGCAATCGCGATTGTGTCTCCAATGGAAGCTCGCCGATTTCATCCAGGAATATAGTACCATTATCTACGGTCTCGAAATAACCTTTGCGCATGTCGTTTGCCGAGGTAAACGATCCCTTTTCGTGCCCGAATAGTTCAGAATCTATGGTGCCACCAGGGATAGCACCACAGTTGATGGCAATAAAACCATTGTGTTTTCTACGGCTTAGATGGTGGATGATTTTCGAGATATTTTCTTTGCCAACACCGCTTTCACCCAGGATAAGCACCGTCATATCAGTTGGGGCAACTTTTACGGCAACTTCCAGGGCACGGTTGAGCAGAGGCGAATTGCCAATGATCTCAAACCTGTTTTTTATTTCCTGTAATTTATCTAATTGAATCATGAATATCAGGGATAAGTGGTAAGTGGTAAGTGGTAAGGTGTAAGTACATTTTCAAATATTTTGCGTCAGCCAATCTTTCAATTTTTTAATCTTTTAATTTTCAATGGGTTTTCCTATAAGCGTCGAACTGGTACAACTTTCGATTTTTACCATAACATAGTCCCCTGTTTTAAAATTTCCACGGGGAAATACAACCATCTGGTTTTCATCATTCCGGCCTCTGAGCATGGTATCTGATTTTTTAGAAGTTCCTTCTACCAAAACTTTGCAGATTCTTCCTATTGCCAAAAGGTTTTTTTTTAAGGATTGTTTTTTCTGGATTTCAATGATTTCGGCAAGTCTTCTGCCCTTTGTTTCATTGGGCACATCGTCAATAAGGTTCTTGGCAGCTGCTGTGCCCGGCCTTTCGGAGTACATGAACATATAGGCATAATTGAACCCGACTTCGTCTATAACGCTTAAAGTGTCAAGATGTTCTTCTTCGGTTTCTGAGCAGAAACCGGCAATAACATCAGTGGAAAGCCCGATATCCGGAATGATATTCCGAATCATTTTTACGCGGTTCAGGTACCATTCGCGGTCATAGGTACGGTTCATCAGTTTCAGGATACGGGAGTTCCCTGACTGAATAGGAAGATGAATGTAGTTGCAGATATTTTCATACCTGGCCATGGTGGCAACTACCTCTTCTGTAATATCTTTCGGGTGCGAAGTCGAAAAACGAACCCTGAGTTCCGGGCTCACCAGTGCAACCATTTCGAGAAGTTGTGCAAAATTGGCTTGCCTCACCCCCGACTCCTCTCCTGCGGAGAGGGGAGAAAGCCATTTATATGAATCAACGTTTTGTCCGAGTAAGGTTACCTCTTTATATCCTTTTGCAAGCAATTCTTTTGCTTCATTTACAATAGAATGAGGATCCCTGCTACGCTCGCGTCCCCGGGTAAAAGGCACCACGCAAAACGAACACATATTGTCGCAGCCACGCGTAATGGTGATAAAAGCAGAAACGCCATTTTCGTCCAGCCTTACCGGACTGATATCCGCATAAGTCTCTTCACGGGAAAGAAAGACATTTACAGCCCTTTGGCCGCTTTCAGCTGTTTCTACAAGCCTTGGCAGGTCACGATAAGAATCAGGGCCTGCTACAATATCCACTATTCTTTCTTCTTCCAGGAATTTCTGCTTCAGCCTTTCAGCCATACAGCCTAAAACCCCGACAAGCATTGCTGGTTTATTCTTTTTTAGGATATTGAATTCCTTCAGCCTGGCCCTTACCCTTTGCTCAGCGTTGTCGCGAATGGCGCAGGTATTAATAAAAACAGCATCGGCCTCATCTAAGTTTTTAGTCAAAGAAAAGCCATTTTTTGACATAATAGAGGCAATTACCTCGCTGTCAGAAAAATTCATGGCGCATCCGTAGCTTTCCAGGAAAATCTTTTTGTCGCCTTGGGTTTCAGGTTCTATCACCAGAACCTCACCCTGGCGTTCTTCAAGTATCAGTTTTTCGGTTTCTTCAAACATCAAATGCTCTTGCAATATTAAGACGAAGGGCAAAGATACAAATTGTATAGAAATTTATGACATTTTGGCAGGGGAAAACAGTCAACAGTTAGCAGTCAACAGTCATCAGTAATGAGAGTTTGAAAATAATTGGTTTGGAGGTGTTATAAAATGTTTTTTGTAATTTTCCATTTCATTTCTAAAATGACCATTATGAGCGCTCTAAAAGCTATTTTGTTGGTGGTATTCGTTATTGTTTCCTCGAATTTTTCTTCCAACAGGAAATTTTCGATCATCAAGTCAGGGAAAGCTGAAACGGCGGAAAGTAAAACCGAAGCAATGGATGCGCTCCAGATGGTTTCAAGATGGAATGCTTTCCCCAATATTGATATTCCGCCCGATGCCTATACCAAAGCCTGGCAGTATTACCAGGCAAATTTCCCCAAGGCATATAATAAATCAGGCGTTGCATCTTGGACAAGCATGGGGCCGATCAATACAGGCGGACGTACAATCAGCATTGCGATAGATCCTGTTGATACATCTGTAATCTGGCTCGGATCTGCCAGCGGTGGGCTATGGAAATCTAAAACCAGTGGCAATGGAACGGCTGCCTGGCAATATATCCCAACCGGTTATCCTGTAATGGGTGTGGGCGGTATTGCTATTGATCCTACAAATACAAAAGTCATGTACATCGGGACTGGTGAGACTTATAACTATGGGTCTTATACTATTGGATTGATCGACAGGACTACCCGCGGCAGTTATGGGATCGGAATCCTGAAAACGACCGATGGAGGGGCAACCTGGCGTCCCTCTCTCAACTGGCTTTACCAGCAAAACCGGGGCGTATGGAAAATCATTATCAACCCCAAAAAAACAACCACTGTTTATGCTGCCACCACAGAAGGCGTTTATAAAAGCTTAGACAGCGGAAATACATGGGTCAATGTTTTGCCCCAGAAAATGGTGATGGACATAGCGTTGGATCCCATTGATACCAATGTTATTTATGCGGGTGTGGGAAACCTGAATTCGGCCAATAAAGGACTATACCAAACAACAAATAGTGGTAATTCATGGAACGTATTAACCAATGGGCTCCCGGCAGATACCCAACAGGGTAGAATTACTATTTCCATATATCCGAAAAACCCCAAAATTGTTATGGTTGAAATTTGTGCCGTGTACGCTACAGATGGTATTTACCTTTCTACAGACCAGGGGAAATCCTGGAAAAGGACTGCAAATAACCAGAATATTGCATCTTACCAGGGCTGGTATGCCAAAGGATTATTGATGAAACCTGATGATTCATCAACGGTAATGGCTGGAGGGATCTATTTATATCGCTCAGTGGATATGGCTGATAACTTTGCCCAGGATCAAACGGTACATGCTGATTTTCACGATATTGTTCCAAATCCCAAGGATCCGAATAAAATTTATATCATTGGGGATGGTGGAATATTCCGATCGGATGATTTTGGCCAAAACTATTATGATTGTAACAATGGATATGTAACCACCCAATATTATATCGGATCCGTTTCAAAAACTGATTCCACAGTGATGCTTGGGGGTATACAAGATAATTATACACAAGAGTTTGCGGATTCAAGTTATTGGTATCCTGTGATAGGTGGGGATGGGTCTTATAACGCCATTGACCAGGATGATGATGATAATCAATATGGGTCTTTCCAATACCTGAATGTATATAGTTCCTATGACAGGGGAGTTGCTTTTTACAATCCTTCCATCTCAATGCCGCAAAACCCCGTTGGCGTAAATCCTGCTGCATTTCTTGCTCCTTTTGTCCTATGCCCATCAAATCAGAATACTGTCTATGCCGGAGCAGATTATATGATTAAATCCACTGATGGATTGGGTACATACAATCAGGTTGGTCCAAACGAAATAGATAGTGGCAATCAAATTCTTACGATTGCCACATCATATACCTCAACAGATTCTTTATATTGTGCCACTGGGGCTTATGAAACCAATCATATACATGTTTTCAGAAGCATTGATGGAGGCAGTAATTACGTTGATATTACACAGGGACTACCAAACAGGTATCCGCGGCGCATTGTGGTTGATCCTCATAACAGCAAAATCATTTATATTGTATTTGCAGGATTTGGAACCGGCCATATTTTCCGGTCAAAAGACGCAGGCGCTCATTGGACCGACTTAAGTACATCGCTTCCGGATCTGCCATTTCATTGTCTTTGCCTTGATCCTCAATTCCCTAACATGATCTATGCCGGATGCGATTTCACCGTTTTTGTTTCAAGCGATACCGGCAAAACATGGACTTCTTTGGCAACAGGCTTTCCTGATGCGGTGATGGTATTTGATCTTGTCATATCACCTTCTAACAGAAACCTTCTTGCATTTACATTCGGGCATGGTGTGTACACAATGCAGTTGCCAGGTGTCAAATATCATAATTCGGCCATCGAATATACGAAGGCATCGAACAGTAATTTTGATCTTTATCCCAATCCCGCCTTAGATTATATTTACCTGGATTTTCATCGTCCTGTAGGGATAAAAGACCCGATAGAAATATTTGATGTCAATGGTAAGCTGGTTCAATCTGAACAAGCTCCAGAAAGCTCCAACATGATCAAAACAGATATTAGTGGTTTGAATCAAGGTGTTTATTTCATTAAATTTACCTTAAACGGAGAGGCCATTGTCCGGAAATTTTTAAAGACTGATTAAAATCCTAATATTGAATATATAGGTTTTCAATAGTTTACTGAACTGTTTATTAAAAAACCAGCGCCGCCTTTTAGAGGCAGCGCTGATTAAAAGAACATAGTGAAAGAGGGGTAAATCCGTTAAATAACTACTTATTCTTTAACAAATCTTGAACGTACATTGCCTTTTTCTGTTGAAATATTAATGATATAAATCCCTTTAGATAAGGTGTTTATTGGCAAATCCATAGATGTTGCCCCAGCATAAGTTGATGTGTAAATAATATTGCCAAGTACATCCTCAATGCTTACCATATTTACCAGGTTATTATTGGTTTTTACATGAAGTACGTCATTGGCGGGATTGGGATATATCTTAAAATCTGTTGAATTGAATTTATAAGGGGCTAAGCCCGATGTTTTATATTCATACAACAGGATGGAATCGCCGTCTGGGTATAATGGTATAGTATCCTCATTGGCGCTGACGGCTTTATAGCTTTGTATGTTGAATTTTACATATTGCCTTACTTCTGTTTTGCCGGCAAGGTCATCAGGCATGGTTATAGATACAGCACCAATTTCTCCATAGCCTGAAGTATTATTGTGATCCGTTCGGGTAAGGGCAATATCTATTGCCTGGTTTGCGGAGTCATTCACGATGAGCGAAACCATGTTTTTGTTATAGGTTCCCAACCATGATTGAGAAAAATCTGCACTGTTATATTTAGCTGGCGAAAGGGCACCATAACCAACATTAAATGCAACGCCATAAACATTGGAAGCCGGTATGGATTTAGAACCGAGGTTTATAATTGCCTCTACGGTATCGCCCGCCATGGCGCTGTCTTTTGAGAAAACAATACTTAGGGGTGGGTCACTTGGGTTACCGGTGGCAACAGGTGCCGCCTTTAGATGTGTTTTTGAAAAGTTGAGTGCAACCACAGGCATATCTGAAGAGTCAATAATTCCATTACCATTGCAATCGGCATTTTTATGGTTAACACCATTTGCAAAAGATTTTGACCAGTCATTACATGACTGTGCATACCAGCTATTGCTTGCATTAGCACGTTTTGCCCCGGTATCGCTATAGGCCAGTCCGATGCTTAAAGCATCATAAATGTCAACTTTGCCATCATCATTGGCATCACCCGGCCATACACAGGTCGAGCTTGTAACAGTCACATAGAATTGAAAATGAACCGTATCGCTTATGGTGGATCCGTATTTCACACTCAGCCAAACTGTGCCACTTGTTGCAGGACAGTATTTGATGCTTTTCGTTGTTTCGCCTGTGCTCCAGTGATAGCTTATACCCGGAACAGGAGACGTAAAAATGGCACAACTGTTTTTACAAAGTGTTGTATCATTTAGTTGAGCTACGTTAAATGCCCCAACCGTTGGATGATTTGGATCACGTGGGTTCCCATTTATATCGGTGGTAATCCCTGCTATAGGGGTGCCAAAATTCAATGCAACATTTTGTGGAGCGAGATAAGTTGTACTTACAAAATTGGGGTTTAACAGTTTTGAATGAA
>JABDEJ010000063.1 GCA_013287095.1 Bacteroidota bacterium
TCGAGAATACCCGAAATTGTTGGGGATAAATACAACCTGTATGCAGGAAAAGCAATCTATTTTGCTGATCCATTGGCAGCAATGTGGAAAATATTGAGGGAAAGTTATTCTGAGAAGGATAGTGTGCTGTATCTCGAGCGGCATTTAAATGATACATTTCCACAGGATAAAAAATACACTATTATTACAAAAAACGATACCGTAAAAATTCAGATTTTTTCAGAAAGGTATGCAAGGAGCTACAATGCTTTGCTGCATGGGATGGTGGAAAGGAAGATGCGCCAATCGATTGCGGATGTAGGAAGTTTTTGGTACACGGCTTGGGTAAATGCCGGCAAGCCAACCATTAATGACTTCGATAGAACACTACTTACACCTGACGCAATGAAAAAATTAAGTGATGAAGAAAACCGGTGGTTTTCAGGAAAATAATATATTTTATTTCTGAGAAATCGAAACCTACAAAGCTAATATTTTTCCGGTCCCTACTAAATTACTGCCTTCATTCACCTGGTAAAAATAAATTCCTGCAGACAAGTCGCCCCTTGTCATCGAGAGAACCGTTTCATTTGAAGGCCAGTTGATAGATCTTACTACTTGCCCTCTCGAGTCAAAAACCTTGAGTATACCAGGTTGGCGAGGCTGTCCATTGAAATCCAAACTGAATTCTATTTCCGTATTAAAAGGATTAGGGAATGCTGAGATCTGCCTGTTTTCAACCTTATTTGCAGCAATTCCAGAAGTGTGAACAGGTTCATACCCGATATTAAGAATGGAATGTAATTCAATATTATTTGGTGCGGCATCTGTCTGACCATGTGGCGGATCAACGAAGGTTACTCCACTGATAACCACCTTCTTATTAACATTTTGAAATGAACCTGTAACCGTATAATATTTATCAATAAACTGCCTGCATTGTATAATATTGCCAAGGTATATCGAGCTGGTAGTTGAAGGGCATGTTGGGTCTGGAATTTCTGTGATCATCGTATTTCCCAGGTCATCGCTGACAGTTAAATGATAATCGCCATCTGATTCCAGTTTTATTTGTTCGAGAGTGCAATGAATAGTATAAACCTGTTTTTCAATTGGTTGTCTCGCCATATCAGGGTCAGGATATGGCGTTGTCATGTGAACCAGGCTGTCTATGGTAGTATTTACCGGGGTGATATTTATGCTTGATGCCGCCGTATCCGTAAATACTTTTACGTCCCAGCGCTCTACGCCGCAGCTTTCTACTTCATAAGCCGATTCACCACTGTTGCTAATGGGTATAATATTACCTGCAAAACTAACGACGCCAGCCGCAAGTAACAGGATTCCAATTAAGTAAAGCAGATTTCTTTTTCTGAATATTTTCAAAATAATTTAGTTTAGAGACTTCAAAAGTTGCAATTATCTGTCAGCTTACCAAAAAAGGCATATTATGTTTTGGATATTTTTTCGGTCGGATTTTTCAAAAATCGATGACCAGTAAGATACTATTTTCGGGTTTTATTTAATATTCCCGGGTACAATACGCCATCAGTTGCTTTAAAATCAAGTTGTAATAGTTCACTTACAATAGGTGCTATATCTTCAAGTCCCATAACAGGTATAACCTCGCCTTTGCTAAAAGCTGGCCCATATCCAATGAAACCAGTTTGAATCTCTTTAAAATCGGGAAAATATCCATGGGTCCCGCCATGCGCTGATTTAATATCAGCTCCATCAGTAGAACCATTCATTGATATTCCGGGTATGGGACTTAAAGCGAGGCAAGCATTGGGGTCCGCACCTGCTTTTTCTAGTTCTTCTTTATTTATCATTCGAAACATCTTTTTGGTCGCATTTGGCAAACGGTCTAAAATGTTTTTAACAGAATCCAATGTCTTTTTATCACTATTATCAGCAAGACGTAAAAATGCGGAGGCACCTGATGTCTGAAAAATTGCTTTCCATACTCTTTTGCCTTTGACATTTGAAATGAGGCCATTTTGTGCAAGCCAGACATTTGGAGACAGGGCAGTATGTATATCAACAAATCCATGGTCACCGGTTACAATTATGGCTGTGCTATCCAGGATACCTGCAACCTTTAACGCTTCAATGATTTTCCCAACGCCGCAGTCGGCCTGCTCAACTGCTCTTCTTACCATTGCTCCATCTCTACCTTCCGAGTGCTCAAAATGGTCAACACAAACAAAGTGAATGGCTGTAAAATTAGGCTTATAGGTTTTGATGATGTAAGCGCCAATCCTTGCAATATTCTCATCCATTGTCAGATAGTCAGAATTAAAATCATCAGATACCAGTTTTCCTGTTGCATTTTTTTCAATTTCTTCAAAAAGGCCTTTTGGGGTAGTATTGTCCCGGCGAGGGGTTACATTATCAATGGGTTTCCCCAATGTCCATATTTCAGGCACATTATAATCAATGGGCGCACCAACGGTTACAGGCCATGAAACAGCCGCAGAAGTCAGCCCAGCCTTATGGATAGCCCCCCATAGGGTTGGTGATTTAATCAGGTCGGCGTTCCAATTCCAGCGGCCGGTTGTTTCTTCAGGTTCAAATGGTTCATTGCAATAAATGCCGTGTCTTGCGGGAAAGGTGCCGGTTATCATGGTAGTATGGGATGGATACGTTACGGAAGGAAAAACGCTGTTTACCCCATCTGCATAGACACCATTGTTTTTCATTTGTTGCAGGTTTGGCGTAGCCCAGGAGGATTCTTTGTAAAAATCAGGACGAAAGCCGTCTATGCTTATCAAGACAACATATTTTGCATGTTGTGCCATTGATATATTCGCAAAGCAAATCATGAATACCAATAACCATACAATCCTTTTCATACTTTTAAAATTAATAGACAAATATATCATGATCCCAAAGCCTAAATGTTTCGGGAATAATAAGTTTATTGCAAGGTACAATCGAATAACTAATATGCCCGATTTGTTGTTTGGTTACTCAGTATTTAAGTTACTACTTGATGGCAATTAGTAAATGGTTTTACCTTTTGTCGTAAAAGAGTCATAAAGAAGCTTTTGTGACTTCAAAATTAAATACTAAAACTGATTTTATAATTTATTGAGGGATAGATTGATAAAAATGAAAAACCCGTTCCGTAATTGGGGGCGATGAAGGAACGGGTTTTCGACGAATGGTTGGAATTTAAGGTGGGAATCGGTTGGGCTTAATATTCTTCGGCGCACATAAATGAGTGTTTTATGTTTGTTCAGGTCATATAAATGACCGGATTAGTTCTTTTATTGCGTTTTCTTTTTGCCCAGGTAGGTCTTGGGAGATAACCGTGTTAATCGGTTGACTTCGAATAGGTTCTCCTTTTGTCAAATTCAAAATTAACATCCTTCGATAAAGTTCTTCTTCCTTGCGCCGGGTTGCAGGTATATTATGACTAAACCTCATTTTATTTCCTTGAATTTCGATGGCCGTTTTCATAGATTTAGCTTTGTTAGTTGTTTTTTTATTCTTTGATCATGGTCCAAAGTTGGGGAAACCTGAGGTTTTAACTATTACACAAATACAAGAAAACGTTATATGATTTCATGGATCTTTTACAGAAATTTTCTCAACAAAAGTTGAGACAAGCTAAACATTTTTTACCCCTCGTCTGTCTTTAATCTAAGTCAGAGAGGAAACGATAAACGTTTCAGAAAAATGGATAAATTCCGTAAGAGGAGGGTTCGAAGGTCGGCGGATATTTTGAATCCTGAACGAAACAAGGGCTCAAAGGAGGTTCAAAATCGTGAAGGTGATAGTTACCAAAAAAACCCCAAAAACCTGAAATCTTCACTAAATAATGCCTCCAAACATACTGAACAAGAGCTCTTTAATTTACTCCGCATTATCTCAATTTGATATACTCACATTGAAAGCTGCGAATACCGCCGACAATCGTAAGGTCAGATGCTTAATATAAAGTTTTCTTTATTTAAGCCTGACGTATGGTATTGCCAGCTAAGTTTTATAGCCTTTGATATTATTTTTTTAAGTTGTTCAAAATCACCGGGTTTTTTAATATAGATATTGGCACCTTTCAATAGTGCGTCCTCAATATCCCTCTTTGCTGATGAAGTAGAATAAATAGCAATTGAAAGATCTTTCAGCCTTCCATCGGCCCTTATTTCTTCTAACGCTTTCATCCCGTTTTTTCGAGGCATATTAATATCTAAAAAAAGCAGGTGTGGTAGTATTACGTCCTTTTGATTCAGGTAATTCATGAGTTGTACGCCGTCGTTTAACGTTGTGAGAACCGAATTTATTTTTAACTCGTCAATGGCATCTTTAAAAAAGAGGCGATCAACTTCATCATCATCTGCCAAAAGTATTTGATAAGCATCAAGCGACATGTTATGAGGGGGTATTAATGTTTTCCTACTAAGGTTTAGTAAATATTATTGGCCCTCCTCTTTTTAATAATTGACTGAAAAGAAGTGGGGGTAAGGCCCGTGGTTTTTTTAAATTGAGTTGATAAATGAGCCACTGAACTGTAGTGCAGTTTGAATGCAATTTCCGTTAGTGTTAAATCTCCTGCCAGGATCATTTGTTTAACTCTTTCTATCTTTTGCAAAATGATAAAGTTCTCTATAGAAGTAAAAGTAACTTCCGAAAACAGGGCTGCGAGATATCCGTAGCTGTATTTTACCTTGTCAGCAATATATGCCGATATCTTTATCGGGGGCAAATATTCCTCTCTGTTTACCATTTCAATAATAACATCCTTCGTTTTTTGAATGACATCGTTTTTTTGATCGTCTAAAATCTCAATTCCGTATGTTTTCAGGTTTGCATTAAGCTTAGCAAGCTCTTCAGCGCCGATTTGATTTTTTAACTCTACCTCGCTTGAATTAATTGCTTTATATAATAACCCAGCTTGTTCTAATTGTTCTTTCAGAATTGCCTTACAAGCAGTTTGAATATCGTATTTGACATGTAGCTTCATTTCTTGCCGTTTGCTTTGGAATGTCTTGTAACGCATGTAGAACCGAATATTCTTTATAAATGTTCAGGATGTTTGGTTTGATTTTGAAAAAGTTATCATTTTTGCCGGTTAAACACGCGAACAAATATACCAAAACGGCTAATTATTTTAGCAAGTTCCAAAGAGGAGTTTGGGAAAAGGGTAAAATACAGTATTCTCGTGCAAGTCCAAAAGTGTGGGTTAGATCGGCACCTAATGTAAATAATACCTGGTTTCAAAATAACCAGGTTGAAGTCCAGGATTCAATATGCGGTCAGGCTTTGTCTAATTTCCACAATCAGGCGTTCTGCAAGGCTCTCAGAAATTCTTTGGTCTTTTAAAATCAATTCTTTGTACTTGTTGGCAAGCATTTTTGGAAGCTCTTTTAACAAAGCATCTTTAATTTCGGGTTTAATAAACTCTGCCCATGAGGAAATTGCTTCAAACGTGGCGTGCAACAATGCACGGGTGAAAAAATCATTCTTTATGGCTAAAAGAGCTATTTCCGCGTTGCTGTATACAATTTCTTTTCTAAAATTAATGGTTTCATATTCATCAGGTAGCTGTTTAAACTTTGAAATATCCTCAGTGATCAATATCTCAAGCCCAATGTCAAAATATTCTGCAATTTTAATAATTAGCCCTAGTGGAGGTACTGCTCTTCCTTCTTCGTAAGAACCAATACTCGATCGCTTCAATCCAAATATATTAGCAAATTCCTCCTGCGAAATATTTCTTTTATTTCTTAAAAACTTGATATTCTGACTTATGTACATAGGAGTAAAAATAAATTATTTCAATGCTAAATAAATTAGCACATTTGCTAAAGCCTTTGCTAAATTGCAGGGGCAAAATTTAGCGCGAACACCACACCAATATCGCACGGACATGACACAAATGTAATGCAAAAAATAGATTTGGCAAAAATCAGAAGCAACCTGAAGTACGGTGACAATCAAAAAATTCATCAAATGACTGGATTGAGCCTTTCATTTATCAGCCAGGTATTAAACGGGAAAAAAAACTCAGATGATGTGTTAGAAGCTGCTGTAAAAGTAGCGGCTGCCAATATTGCGAGGAAACAGGCTATTAACTCACTTATGGGTGATAACCCGGAAAAAGACGGCGATGTGCGACATGATATAATAGCCTGACAAACATAAATATAAACTCACTAAGCATCTAAATATTATGCCACAGTCCATTTATCAAATACTTTTGGCAGATGATGATGAAATTGACCGCATGTTTTTCAAAGATGCAATCAATGAATTAAATATAGAATGCAATCTTATGACTGTCAATGATGGCATGGAACTTATGAATTTCCTTACCAGCGATGGTGTCGAATTACCATATTTGCTTTTTTTGGATATCAACATGCCCAGAAAGAATGGTATGAAAGCCCTGCAGGAAATTAGGGGCAACGAAAAATTAAAAGACCTTTCGGTTGTTATGTATTCTACATCTAATGCCAACAGAGATATTGAGGAAGCTTTTATAAAAGGAGCTAATGGGTATATTATAAAACCAGGTGATTTTGAGATACTGAAAAAAATTATTGAGAAGGCAATTTCAAGTAACTGGCAAATTAAGTTGCCCGGTTTAAATAGGGGGAATTTTGTACTAACTGTCTAACTATAAAAATTATACACATTTATATTTGCCTTTGGGAATACTTTTTCAATTCAGACCCTGACGCATAACATGTGTTATTTCCTCGGGTAAAAAAATATTAAAAGTAGAGCCGATACCAGGTTTCCCTTCTGCCGTGATTATCCCATTATGGTTTTGAATAATCTTTTTGCAGATGGCCAATCCTATACCAGTGCCCGAATATTCACTTTTTTCATGCAGTCGTTGGAATAGATCAAAAATATTATTTGCATATTTCTGATCAAAGCCAATACCGTTGTCCGTTACCGAGATTCTATGATAATTCTTGTCAGCCCCGTTTACAATACCCGGAACCTCATTTGATTTGACTATTTTAGTGCCTATTTGTATTACAGGTACGACATTCTCTCTCGAATATTTTAATGAATTCCCAATAAGGTTTACAAATAATTGTTGAAATTGAAGGTTTAAAAGATTTAGGGTTGGCAATGAGGCGTAATTAATAACGGCTTTTTTTTCTTCAATTGAAAGGGATAATTCAAGGATTGCATTTTCAAGCACTTCTTTTAGATCTACTTGCTCGAAAACCTGGTCAGTAGTATTGGTCTTTGAATACATGAGCAGGTTATCAATAAAACTGCGCATCCGATCGGCGGAATGTTTCATTTTCATGAAATAGTCCTTACCGGTTTCGGATAGATGATTTACCTCCATTTTTTCAATACGCGATATAAAAGTCTGTATTTTTCGAAGAGGTTCCTGGAGGTCATGAGATGCTATAAAGGCAAAACTGTCGAGGTCTTTATTGGCAGCTTCAAGTTTGTCAATATTCTGGAGCAACATCAGGTTTAGTTCTTTCACGTTGTCCTCTGAAACAGTGCGTTCTTTGATCTCATTTTCAAGACTTTTATTAATGGCTATCAGCTTTTGTTCCTGTAAGGCTAATTGATGATTTTTTTGGTACAATTCAATAAAAATGGTCACTTTAGCCCTTAATATATCTGGGTTGATGGGTTTATAAATATAGTCAACTGCACCGGCCCTGGAACTCTTAAATATATTTTCTTCGTCATAACTATAGGCGGTAATGAAGATGATCGGGATATGCCTTAGTTTTTCACGAGCATATATAAGGGAAGCTGTTTCAAAGCCATTAAGATTAGGCATTTTTACATCCATCAGAATAAGGGCAAAATCAATTTCCCCCAATAAGATTTTAAGTGCCTGCGCCCCTGAATTAGCTTTTATGAACTGGTAACCATCTGGTTGCAATATGCTTTCAATCGAGATTAGATTATCATCTCGATCATCTACTAATAATATTTTTGCCATTTAATATCCTATTTATAAAACCACATGCGCATCAGTGACAGAAGCTGATCTATTTTAAGAGGCTTCGTAATATAATCTGATGCGCCTGCTTCGATACATTTCTGCCTGTCGCCTTTCATCGCTTTTGCCGTAATGGCGATAATTGGAAGCAGGTTGTTTTTATGTTCACGCCTTATTTTCTGGGTTGTTTCATAACCGTCCATTTCAGGCATCATAATATCCATTAACACCATCTCAATATCTTTGTTTTCGCTAAGCAGATTGATGGCTTCCTTACCGCTTTCGGCTGTTATGACATTTATATTGTACCGCTCGAAAACCGTGGTAAGTGCAAACAGGTTGCGAACGTCGTCATCCACAACAAGGATATTTTTTCCTGTAAGGATGTCTTCTTTTTTGCGGATGCCTTCGATGATTTTTAATTTTTCAGGGGCGAGATTTTTATGATTAATGTGTAACTGAAGCACCGTTTCTTCCATTAAATGCTCAAGTGAGTTAACTCCTTTGAGAATAATAGAGCTTGAAATGCGGTTCAGATAACTCAATTCACTTTTTGTAAAATCTCTCCCCGAATAAACGATGACTGAGGTAAATCCCTTCTTTACCTTTCCCACTTCATCAATCAGGTCTGTGCCTGAGATATCTGGTAATGTATAGTCGAGGATAATACAGTCATAATCATTTTTTGCAAGCAGTTTTAATGCCTGTTTGCCTGTGCTTGCTATATTGATCTTGATTTGGGTATCCTTCAGAATTTTTGCAATCTGGGATGATTCTATTTGATTGTCTTCTACAATCAGGACATTTTTCACTTTTTTATTGTTAAAGGAGATGATATCGCTGAACAGATCATTCAAAGCTTCCACTTCCAATGGTTTTAAATGGAAACTGCGCGCTCCTCGCTTCATTGCCAGGGCCTGGTTTTCTTCTCCTGAAACAAGGTGAATAGGTATATGCCTGTAATTAAGGTCATTCCTCAAAAGATCAAGTACTTTCCAACCGTTTGTTTCAGGTAATTTTACATCCAGGGTAATAGCAATAGGTGAAAACCGTGTAATGAAATCAAATACTTCGAGGTAGCTTACTGCCACCACACCCTTTAATCCCACCATATGCGCTTTTTCAATCAGGATTCTTGCGAAACGCAAGTCATCCTCAACAATAAGTACAACTTTATCAGTGGTCTGGATATTACTTCGATCATCTCCAGTTTCATTGATCATCTCATTCACCACGCTCATTTGAGTTTCAATACCTGTATTTGTGATATGCATGGTATTTAAAAGATTCTCTATATCTGGGTCGTCTGTAAGTTGTTTAGAACTTTCACCTACCTCAATTTTTTGTTTTGGAAGTACTACTGCACCGGCATTTTCAACTGGCAGGAACAATGTAAAAGTACTTCCACTATTCAGCTCACTTTCAAGCTCTATGGTGCCACCAAGCAGGTCAGCCAAACCACGACTGATGGATAAACCAAGGCCTGTTCCGCCATACTTACGGCTGGTAGAACCTTCAGCCTGCTGGAATGCTTCAAAGATGATATTTTGTTTTTCCTGTGGTATTCCGATCCCCGTATCACTGATTGCAAAGGCAACCACTTTGGTAGCGTTTTCCAGGGTCGAATTGATTCCTTTCCATGGCTTGGTTACTTCAGAAATCTTTAAGTTTACCTCACCTTTTTCGGTAAACTTAAATGAGTTCGACAAAAGATTTTTTAATATCTGGTTTAGTCGTTGCAAATCCGTCTCCATTTCCTGCGGCAATGATGGATCTATTTCAATTACAAAGCGCAAATGGCGTGCTTCTGCAATTGGCTTAAAAGTCGTTTCTGCAAAAGCGGCCACCTCAGAGAAATGAACCTTTGAAATATTGGCAGAAATAAAACCGGATTCTATTTTTGAAAGATCAAGAATGTCATTAATGAGTTGCACAAGGTCATCTCCGCAAGAGTGTATTGTTTTGGCGTAGCGGATCTGTCTTTCATTAAGGTTCCCTTCAGAATTTTCATATAATTGTTGTGCAAGAATGAGCAAACTGTTCAGTGGCGTCCGTAGCTCATGAGACATATTGGCCAAAAATTCAGATTTGTACTTTGAGGTAAGCGTAAGCTGCTCGGCCTTTTCTTCCAATGATTTACGGGCCACTTCCACCTCCCTGTTTTTTACTTCCACTTCATCTTTTTGTTTTACAAGCAATAACGCCTTATCCTGGAGTTCATCGTTGGTTCTCTTAAGTTCTTCCTGCTGAATTTTTAACTCACCCGCCAGGGATTGTGACTGGGCAAGCAGTTCTTCAGTACGTGAACTGGTTTCGATGGTATTCAACACAATCCCGATACTCTTGGTCAATTGCCCCAGAAGCTCCAGGTGTGCCCCGCTAAATACATCCAGGGATGCCAACTCGATAACGGCCTTTACGTTATTTTCAAATAAAACAGGCAGTACAATCAGGTTCGCAGGAATCGCTCTGCCAAGCCCGGAATTTATTTTGATATAACCTCTTGGAACAGTGGAAAGAAGAATCTTTTCCTTTTCCAATGCACATTGCCCGACAAGTCCTTCACCCATGGCAAACTCTTGCGGAACATTTTTTTCTTCTTTATAGGCATAAGCGGCAGAAAGCTTTAAGGTTATATTTTCAACTTCTTCATCCTGGTGCAAAATATAGATAGCTCCATAATGGGCATTTACAACCTGTGCAAGCTCGGACAGGATTCGCTTTGTTACTGTATTCAGATCTTTCTGGCCTTGAAGCATTTGGGTGAACTTGGCTAGATTTGATTTAAGCCAGTCCTGTTCCTGGTTTATTAAAGTTGTTTCTTTCAGGTTAGCAATCATTTGGTTGATGGTATCTTTCAAGGCTTCGACCTCGCCTTTAGCTTCCACCCTGATCGTTCTGGTCAAGTCTCCTTTGGTCACTGCGGATGCTACCTCAGAAATAGAACGTACCTGAGTGGTGAGGTTTTGAGCCAACTGGTTTACGTTTTCAGTCAGGTTCTTCCATATACCGGATGCCCCCGGTACATTGGCCTGTCCACCAAGTTTCCCATCAACACCCACTTCCCGTGCTACAGTAGTCGTCTGGTCGGCGAACACAGCAAGAGTTTCGATCATTTCATTTATAGTATCCGTCAATTGTGCTACTTCGCCTTTGGCATTGATAGACAATTTCTGCCTAAGGTTTCCTGTAGCCACAGATGTAACTACTTTCGCAATACCGCGTACCTGTATGGTAAGGTTGGATGCCATCATGTTTACAGAGTCTGTCAAGTCTTTCCAGGTACCTGCTACACCTTTTACTTCAGCCTGCCCACCAAGTTTCCCATCTGTACCAACTTCACGGGCTACACGTGTCACTTCAAATGCAAAAGAGTTCAATTGTTCCACCATCGTATTAATGGTGTTTTTCAGGTCAAGGATTTCACCTTTCACGTCAATTGCAACTGTTTTTGAAAGGTCCCCACTGGCTACTGCTTTTGTTACCTGGGCAATATTCCGGACCTGTGCGGTAAGGTTACCTGTCATCTGGTTTACAGAGTCTGTAAGGTCTTTCCATGTGCCTGCAACGCCTGGCACAAATGCCTGCCCACCAAGTTTACCGTCCGTACCTACTTCACGAGCAACACGGGTTACTTCAGAAGCAAAGGCACGCAGCTGGTCAACCATGGTATTCAGGGTTTCTTTTAGTTGCAGAATTTCTCCGCGAACATCAACAGTGATTTTTTTTGACATATCTCCGTTTGCAACAGCGATTGCCACATCAGCAATGTTACGTACCTGGGCCGTAAGATTTCCTGCCATCTGGTTTACTGAGTCTGTCAAGTCTTTCCAGGTACCAGCCACACCAGGTACATTTGCCTGTCCGCCGAGTTTGCCTTCTGTACCAACTTCCCTGGCCACACGCGTTACTTCGGAAGCAAAACCACGCAGCTGGTCCACCATGGTATTGATGGTATTTTTAAGCTCGAGGATTTCTCCTTTTACATCCACTCCAATTTTACGGCTTAGGTCTCCATTGGCTACAGCCGTAGTTACTTCCGCGATATTCCGCACTTGTGAAGTAAGGTTACTTGCCATTTTATTCACACTATCTGTAAGGTCTTTCCATGTTCCTCCTACACCCGGCACATCAGCCTGTCCACCAAGCTGACCTTCAGAACCTACTTCTCGTGCAACCCGTGTTACTTCAGAACCGAATGAATTCAATTGGTCAACCATCGTGTTGATGGTATTTTTCAACTCTAATATTTCTCCTTTTACGTCAACTGTGATTTTTAGAGACAAGTCGCCTTTCGCAACCGCGGTAGTTACCTCGGCAATATTCCGTACTTGTGCTGTAAGATTACTACCCATCTGGTTAACCGAATCTGTAAGGTCTTTCCATACACCACCTACTCCTTCCACGTTTGCCTGCCCGCCGAGTTTCCCATCAGTACCCACTTCCCGTGCCACACGGGTTACTTCAGAGGCAAAACCACGAAGCTGATCGACCATCGTATTGATTGTGTTTTTAAGCTCCAGGATTTCTCCTTTTACATCCACTCCAATTTTTCGGCTTAGGTCACCATTGGCCACAGCTGTAGTTACTTCCGCAATATTCCGCACCTGAGAAGTCAGGTTACTGGCCATTTTATTTACACTATCGGTAAGGTCTTTCCAGGTACCACCTACACCTGTTACTTCCGCCTGCCCACCCAGTTTGCCTTCTGTTCCAACCTCC
>JABDEJ010000064.1 GCA_013287095.1 Bacteroidota bacterium
GGGGCCAGGGAGGTGAATTTCATGATGTATTAAGGATCTACAAAGAATACGGTGCCATGCCTTATGACGCTTATCCTGTTCTCAGTGAATTGTCTGGCAAACCAAAACTTAACGAGTTGGATGCCGTTCTCAAAGGAATGCTGGATGCGGTGATCAAAAACCCGAATGGCGAATTAAGTCCTTACTGGAAGGATGCCGTGAGGGGTGTCTTAGACGCATATCTTGGTAAGGTACCTGAAAAATTTATTTACAAGGGAAAGGAATATACTGCCAAAACGTTTGCTACTATGCTTGGTATTGATCCTGATGATTATGTTGAAATTACATCTGTAACTGACGAGCCCGTTTATGGTCAGTTTGTGAACTATGTAACTGATAACTGGCATAGCGACCTGATATACAATGTTTCATTGAATGACTTGAAGGATGTGCTGAACAATTCCATTGATAAGGGTTATACCATTGCGTGGGGTGCGGATGTAAGTGAGCCGGGTTTTGCTTATAAAAAAGGAGTAGCTGTATTGCCAGAAGTGGAATGGGATACCATTGCAAAAGATAAAAGAGATACATTTATCAACAATCCACTTAAACAAATGACGGTGACTCCTCAATGGCGTCAACATGAGATTGATAATTACAATACACAGGACGATCATGGTATGCAAATAACCGGAACAGCAGAAGATCAGCTTGGGGATAAATTTTTTATCGTGAAGAACAGCTGGGGTACCAAACTCAGCAATTATAATGGTTATTTCTATGCCTCAGAATCTTATGTATTGGCTAAAACTACCGCGATCATGGTAAATAAGAAAGCCATTCCGAGGGAACTAGGAAGAAAACTCGGAATATAATTAACTTGAAAAAATTATGAAAAAGACATTCATTATCTTATTGTTATCGGGTCTTACCGCCTGTGCAACATACAAATCAATTAACCCTACTCAAACTGATGTTGACCGGGGCAAGCAAAAATATCCAGACCTGACTCTTTCAGAACTTAATCTAGGTAAGGCATTGTTTGAAACGAAATGCGGCAAATGCCACAGCCTGGAAAGGCCATTTAAGGTATCGGTGGCTGATGTTCAGAAAATCATGCCGAAAATGGCAAAAAAAGCGGGCCTCCCCAAAGAGAGTTCGGATCTGGTATTGAAATACATTATTACCATGAGATCGGCTCCGACCGCTAAATAATATTCCTAACTCAATCTCTTCCCAAGTATCGTTTTTACCTTGGAATACAGGCCCATAGGTGTCATTGTGCGCCATGGGAGCTGGTCCAGTTCCCCACCGAAGTTGAAATAATAGTCAATATTATGTGCCCGGAATTCTCTTAGAACGTGTTCCTGGAAATTAACAGCAGCTATCCAACCATCTTCCACATCCTGGAACCATTCATCGTAATAATCGTCCCCCTCGTAGTGGAAGTTCAATACGTTTTCTCCAATAAGGATGAATTTTTTAATTCCGTATGCAAGTAATACATCTATTACTTCGCGTTTTAAAAACATCACATCATTAGAGATGGCATCGTTCCATTCACCGATCAATTCAATGATTGAAAATTCTTTATCATAGTCCGAATACAATATCTTGACGTATAGGGTAGGAGACCCTATTTCATCCCATTGGGGATGGATATAATAATCGTAAACTGAATTGGTGAAATAGAACTCGCTATAGGTACGCTTATAAAAAGGTGAATGTTTGTCCTGTTCTGCCGTGTAATAATCACGCCAATTGAAATATGGTTCTATTTCGTGCATCTTGTTTCTTATGGGTCTTAATGCTCCCTTTTTTCCATAAAATCAATAACTCCTCTCACGTTACCATATTTCAGCAATGCTTCGCGAGCTATATCATATTCTAAATTGTACAAATTCATAAGCATTCGGGTTCCACGTTCTACAAGTTTTTTATTGGTAAGCATCATGTCCACCATTTTATTGTCTTTAATCCGGCCAAGTTTTATCATCACAGCTGTGGTTAACATATTCAATACCAGTTTCTGAGCCGTGCCGGCCTTCATCCGGGTGCTTCCGGTTACAAATTCAGGCCCTGTCACCACTTCCACCGGGTAGTCTGAAAATCCGGCAATGGGGCTTGCGGTATTACAGACAATGCAACCTGTTTTCACACCATGATCATGGCATGCTTTCAGGCCACCTGCAACGTAAGGCGTGGTTCCAGATGCGGAAATTCCGACGACAAAATCTTTGGGGCTTATATTGTGTTTTGCAAGGTCGTTCCAGGCAGCTTCAAAATTATCTTCGGCTCCTTCCTGAGCCTTTCGAATCGCACCATCACCTCCTGCTATCAAACCGATAACAATGTCATGACCAACTCCAAAAGTAGGCGGACATTCAGATGCGTCAACGATGCCTAACCTGCCGCTTGTGCCTGAGCCAATATAAAATAAGCGACCGCCATTTTGCAATTTCTCAAAAACGGCATCCACAAGAGCCTGAATCTGTGGGATGGCTTTTGAAACCGATATTGGAACGGATTGATCTTCTGTATTGATATTGGTCAATAAGCTGATCGTATCCATTTTCTCCAAATCATTGTATTTAGAGTCTGATTCTGTTATTCTATTGTCTTTCAAATATTATTCTCCTTTTTGCAAATGGTAATTAACCAATTCTTCAATAGGCGATTTTATGACTTTTTTCAGACTAAAGCCGTATTCCTTTGAAACTATTTCAAATTGATCCCTGAAATAATATCCTATGGAGCCGACTACACCAAGTGGATATTCCTGATACTCTTTGTAATGGGTGATGTGCGCGTCAAAGAAATCCTTGAAAGTTGTCAGAACCAGGTCACGGCAAAAGTCGTCCTCTATATTTTCTGAAATAAAAATTGAGAAGGAAGCAAGCCAGCGATTGGGATTCTCCATTTTGTAAACATGGTTCAAAAAAGCCGAATCTTCCGGGTGATATTTGCTAACCAGTTTTTTATTAAGGGTTTCTGGCAATAATCCGTAAAGGCAGGCACGTATTAGTTTCTTGCCCATATAAGCCCCACTTCCTTCATCGCCAAGTATATAACCCAGGCTTGGTACATTTTTTACTATTTTCCCGCCATCGAATACACACGAATTTGACCCTGTACCGAGAATAGTGACGATTCCTTTTTCATTATGCCACAAGGCCCTTGCAGCAGCCATAAGATCATGTTCAATCTGGATGTCAGCATTCACAAAAAATTCTTTAAAGCAATGATGCATAATTGCCACATTTTCTTTGGTTGAGCATCCCGCACCATAAAAATATACAGATCTGATCTCAAAATCTTTCAGGATTGGATAGACCTCATTTTTTAAAGTATCTGAAATTTGTTCTTTAGACTGGACATAAGGATTAAAGCCCTGAGACTGAAATTCAAGCCTTTTTTGGTGATCTCCCAGCAAAACCCAGGATGTTTTTGTAGATCCGCTATCAGCAATTAGAATCATATTTCATTTTTTTACGTTATTTGCCCTTGTAAAGGAGATGGGTCGCCATGTTTGTAATCGCGAATTTCCGTTAACTTTGCTAAAATTAAAGATAAAAGATGCGAAGAATAATTATCTGTTTACTTGTGTTATTCATTGGCTACAGTGCCTCTGCCCAGTTCTTAAAAAAGAAGAAGACTACTGCTAGTACTCCAAAAGCGGACAGTGTAGTTGTAAAAAAAGACAGTGTGGTTGCAAAGAAAGATAGTGTGGTTGCACCTGTAGATGAGGCCCCGGTTAAATTTGATTATAAGTCAGCCAATCAAAAGGCGGCAGAAAAAAATGCTACAAATACGAATGATGCAAGCTATTCTGGAAATTCATCAGGCTCAGGTGAAAATTCAAATTCTACTGAAAAATCGGGGACGAATTCGACTACTAGAACTGCTGCAACCAAACCTAAGCCTGCTGCAAAACCTAAGCCGATGACGGCTGCAGAAAAGAAACAAGCTGCCGAAGAGGCCGCTGCCATTGAAGCTGCAACCCCAAAAGGAATAGAAGCGCTATATTATCAGTTCCCGCTTGAATACCTGCCTGTTGTAAAGGATTTTATGGCTTTTAAACAATCAGAAAGCCCCGAGGATGAGTTACATCGCGTTAAAGTAAAGGATGATAATATCTTAAGGAAACAGATCATCAGGTTTAAGGACATTGAGCATGGGTATATGATGCTTCAAAAACCAGATGAATCTAAATATACCAAAATGCAGGTATATAAGAAGAAGAATGGAAACCTGATCATGGCAGTTGAACAATCCGATTGCCCAAATAATGTTTGTTCCGGAACCTTAAAATTTTATACCAAAACGGCCGGCGGATGGAAAGAAGCTACCGATGAATTTTATCCCAAAATTGATCAAAAATTTGTTATCAGCAGGTTGAAATCAGCTTATAAAAAGGAATACAAAGACCTGGAACTATATAACTCACATGATTATGAAAACAATGATGCCAATCTTAACAAGGCGATTACTTATCAGATCGCTCCGGAAGATGGTAGTATTGTGATTGCGGAACAAAACCTTCCCTGCAAATTGTATACGATGACCTGGGATACCAAAAAGGAAAAGTTTGAATTGAAGAAAATAGAAAACTAGAATTTAATTCAATAACCCTATTATTCAATAACTCAATAACTCTATAACTTCTTCATGCCCGATTGCCTCGTATTTGAAATAAAAGATAAGGTTTGTTATATAACCCTAAACAGGCCTGACGTATTCAATGCATTTAACGATGAACTTAGTTATGCGCTCCAGGATGCTCTAAAAGAGGCAACTAAAAATGACGAAGTTCGTGTAGTAGTGCTTACCGGAGCCGGAAAGGCATTTTGTTCGGGGCAGGACTTGAAGGACATTGCGCAAAAAGAAAACAGGTCCTTAAGAGATTCCATTGATAAAAGATACAACCCGATCATCCGCGCCATGCGAACCATGCCCAAGCCGATCATTTGCAGGCTTAATGGAGTAGCCGCAGGAGCGGGATGCTCATTGGCATTGGCATCAGACATGGTCATTGCATCTGAAAATGCCTCGCTTATAGAAATTTTCATAAATGTAGGTCTCGTACTTGATTCAGGGTCATCGTATTTTCTGCCACGTGTGGTTGGTAGCCAGAAGGCTTTTGAACTGGCGACCATGGGTTCTAAAGTAACAGCATCACAGGCTTTTGAGTGGGGTATGATCAGCAAAGTGGTCCCAATAGAAGAATTGGATAATGCTGTTGAATCAGTGGTGGGTTTCTACCGAAATGCGCCAACCAAAGCAGTAGGGCTCATGAAGAAAATGCTGAACAAATCATTTAATTCTGACCTTGATACCATGTTGGAATACGAGGCGTTTTGCCAGGAAATAGCGGGCAACAGCGACGATTACAGGGAAGGCGTAAATGCTTTCAATGAAAAAAGAAAACCTGAGTTTAAAGGAAATTAAGGAATAGGTTCAAACTGTTTGCGTGTTTCAAATTCATTCATTTAGAATATCTATTTAATGACCCCCGAAAGAGAAAAAAAGTTCAAAGAGGTCATATCCAGGCGGCAGCCTGACCTTACCCTTATACTGGAAAACATTCACGACCCACATAATATTTCCGCTATTCTACGAACCTGTGATGCGGTTGGAATTATGGAAGTGTATGTAATAAATACAACAGATCCGCTAAGAAAGAAATTGGGCAAAAAGTCCTCAGCCTCTGCCCGTAAATGGGTAAAAGTCAATTATTTTAATAGTGTATACGAATGTGTGGATATTTTGAAAATGAAAGGTATTGTTATTTATGCCACACATCTGTCAACAGATTCCGTGAGTCTATATGATTTAGACTTTTCCAGGCCAGTTTGTCTCGCATTCGGTAATGAGCATGCAGGGGTTTCGGAAGAATTGCTTGGATACGCCGACGGCAACTTTATTATTCCGATGATGGGAATGATCCCAAGCCTAAATGTTTCAGTAGCATGTGCCGTATCCCTATATGAAGTTTACAGGCAAAGAGCTAAAACGGGCATGTATGAACACCCAGCACGTCAGGATAAAAATGCAAATGAACTATTTGCTGAATGGAGTGGGGGAATAAGTGCTGAAGAAGCGAGTTAAAATCCAGATCAATGATATTCTGCTGATTCGAATTCAAAAGCATCATCATATTCGGGTTTGACGGTCCAGTTCCCTTTTCGGTCTATGTAACCATATTTGCCGTTTTGTTTTACAGCAGCGTAATTATTGAAAAAGAATTGCGCATCATCGAATTGTGGCTGGATCACAAAATGTCCTTTCTTATCAATATAGCCATACTTGCCGTTTTCCCCTTGAATAGGAGCAAGTCCATCTTTAAACCTGGTCAGCGTTTTAGATGTAAAATCGGGCTTTATGACCACTTTTCCTGCGTAGTTCATAAATCCTACCTTTCCGTTGGTTCTGAAGCAAATCATGCCGTCCTGGGCAAGTACATCAACTTCATCATAGTCAACGGTAAATACCCTTTCTCCTTTTGAATTAATATAGCTTGTGCTTGTACCCACATTTGCATAGGCCAGGCCATCCTGGAAATGATATACATCATCAAATTGTGGTGAAACCAAAGTATTGTTTTTTTCATCAATAAACCCCCACTTAGTCCCGATTCTCACTGCCGCTTTACCTTCATAGAAAGATCCTGCATCATCATATTGTGGTTTTATGGCAAAACTGTCAAGACTGTCTTTAAATCCAAATTGAATGCCCGTATTTGTTTTTGACCTTATTTTAACCAATCCGTCATGATAATCATCTGAACTTGCTTCCCAGGTTTGTATTACAGTGACCATATAGCCAGACCTGTTTACATAGCCATGGTACTTAAAAGAATCCTTTGGGTCAAAATAAGAAACCAATGCCCTGCCATCGCTAAATGGATTTGCTGAGATAAAAATAGGTTTGAGTTTTAATGTCCCTTTTTTATCGATATAACCCCAGTTTTGGCCATATTTAACACTCGCAAGGCCTTCGCAGAAATTTCCTTCACGTTCCAGGTTAAACGGTATCCGCACTTTGCCTGTAGTGTCGATATATCCCCAATTTGTACCTTGTTTTACAGCAGCAAATACTTCCCCGTTTTGAGACAACGCTTTATGCGGAAATAAAATGCAGGTTCCGAATACTAATAAAGAAAAGAGAAATGAATTTGTTTTTATCATTTTATAAAAGATGCTTTTTCTGCACCCTTAAGACGCATTTTTAAGAATAGAGTTGCCTGTATAACAAACTGGTTAAAAATTATTTTGTCAGTGCCTGCGCAATGATTTAACGTAAGCCACCACAGCATGAATTTCAATAGGATTGAGTTTGTCTCCATATCCTTTCATAATACTGCCTTTTCCGTTCCTAATGACGCCTATTGTTGCGGCATCAGGCAGAAAACTGATAGATAAATCTGCAGCGCCATGGTTACCTAATTTGCCATCGGCTCCATGACACGTGTAACATCCACTGTTTATGTAAATCAACTGACCATGTTTTATTGTATCATATCCAGGGGCCTTTGGGTCAGTGACTACATTTTCAACCGCAGGTTTAGATGCTTTTTTGAGCATTGGGTCTTTAATATAGCTCAACATAATAACATATATAAAAATCAGGAAAGTAAGGATGCCGAGCGCTTTGCTGTTTTTGTTAAAGGTAAAAATACCTGTTCCGACACTCAGTGCAATAAGGCACATTTTTATCAGGAACCAGGTGTCACTGAAGCTTGTTTTAGACATGACCGCAAGGATGATACCTGATATAAGAAACAAGGAAGGCAGTACCATTTCGCCCACAACTTTCGTCTTTCTCCTGAAATTGGCCAGACCTGATTCATTGTTTATAAGTAGTAATACGAGCTTGATCGTAAATATAATTACATATAAGGTAATAAGCAGTTCATGCGTGTGCAAAAGAATAGAATATCCTGTTCCCATAATTATTTTTTTTGTCAAAGGTAAAGAAATGATTCAAACGAAGCCAGTCTGGTTTTTCGGTCAAATATGGTTTAAGAATTTAACCAAATCCGATTTTTGCAATAAGGGCAATTATTAAGGCATGAAGAAATAAAACGGGGGAAAAATGGCATTTATCTGAGGTAAAGTTAATTCAAGCCTGTTCCCAACATTAACAGACGAAGCCATAACCCATTTCCCGTTTTGTTCTTTGGAAGCAGTCAAAGTAATGGGGCCAAATTTTGTATCAATTAATACGGAAGCTTCCGGGCGATTCTTGACCCTTTCGACAGCAAAGTGAGGGATTTGCAACAATGTCAGCATCTTTAAATATGTGAGAACTTTTCTTTGATCAATTTCGCGTCCGTTTATTGACCATCTGCCATTCACATTTTCAAGCAGATAATATACGTTTGTATCTGCAGAAACGATCCTGACACGTTTGTAATAAGAAGGATCAACAGGTACCAGAATTTTTTTTCTGAAATTTTCTTCTTTTGCCATAACAGAACCATCCAGATACGTTTCTGTGATCTGGTAAACAGAGTCGCTATTTACGGGTCTTATATAGTAGCTTGATTTATATTGGTCAATAAATTCGAGCTTACTTACGATATAACTTCCTGCAACCTTATTGCCAGTATAAATGGTTATTCGGGTGCCACTATCATTATCAAATTTTTCGGCCTTCCAACCCGACTTATCAAGTTGGACATGGATCATATTTTTGAATTTTGACAAATGCTTAAGCGATCTTGCTATGATCACCAGGTCGGCATCTGCAACCGTATTATCATGAAGCTTGATCTTCCAGATGTTACTATCTTTAAAAACGGTATATGCCACATTTTTATTTCCGTGAGGTGTAACGTCCCATCGCGTAATGGTAGCGCTGTCAGGGCCTTCTGAAATGGTCAAGGCGTTTATCTTCCTGCTCTGATGCTTTACCAGGAAGATGTATAGAAAAATGCAAAGGGCTGCAACAACCACAAAGAGTAAAGCCGGGATGGCAAAGCGGGATTTTCCGGGATTTTCTGACATAATATATTACAGGTTTACCTATTGGAAGTAAAAGAATTCAAAATTAAACTATGTAGATGAAGCGGATGACATAGGTCTTTGCTTTTTTCAAAAGTATGGCCTCATTTTTGAAAGCCATTCAACAAAGTTAAACAAAACGGTTCCGAGACTGTTATTACCAAAAACAATAAAAATATGAAATCCAGAATCTTACAAAAAATCAACCGTAACACCGTCTTAGGCTTAATCGCTTTATCCACATTTGCATTCACTTCGTGTTCCCGCTCTATAGCAAGTCTTCAGAACACTAAGAAAATGCAAAATGAAGAAGTTTTAGTTAACCCTACTCAAAAACATGAAACACAAATTGCAGTAACGCCTCAACTGCAAAATGATCAGACTGCAATCATACCATTATCCAATACTGGTTTGGCAGGGTCCACAATTCAAAAGTCCAATAGAAATATTGCGGTAGATAGGAAACCATCAGCACTCGCTACGAAAATGGCTGTTGTTAAAACCCAGGTATTAAATAAAGTTGAAAACCAGGTTGCAGGAATTCAGCATTTAACTAAAAGTACTACCATAGCCTCATATAATCATGGACACGATTTTGGATTTGGCATGGTTCATAGAGGAATTGTATTAATTATTGTCGGATTGATATTAATTGTACTTGCAGTCCTTTTGCCTTGGCCACTAAGCGAAGTATTTTATATAATTGGGGCCATTTTCCTAATAGTAGGTATTCTTGACCTTCTATTTGGACTATTACGATCTATGTAAAAACTTTCAATGAATATTTGAAAAGCCTGGAAATTCATTTCCAGGCTTTTTGTATTTACAGAGGAGTAATCATGCTTCAAATATTACCAAACAATAAAATATTCCTTAAAACATCTTCTTCTCAAAAAAAACGCAAAGATTTGTGACGATGAAGCCTAAGCTAAGGAAAATCATAGGGCGACGGGAATTGGTAAGTTTCCCGGAATTGGGCTTGATGAATATCGAGGCTAAAATTGATACAGGCGCTTATACATCTTCATTACATTGCATGGAAGTAAAGCAATTTATAAAAAATGAAAAACCATTTGTTTCTTTTATGCTCTTTGACAATGGAAATTCCTTGTTTGGGAATAACACTATTCAGTTCCCTATTTATAAAATTAAAAATGTGAAAAATTCTTTCGGACAGGTTGAAGAAAGGATCATCATTAAAACCAAACTTGATTTTTTTGATAAAATTTATGATGTGGAAATATCGCTTGCAGACCGTTCGGCAATGGATTATCCCGTATTGCTTGGCCGGAAAGTATTAAAGAAAAGATTCCTGGTTGATGTTTCAAAAGTTAATTATGCCGCCAAAAGAAAAATTATAGAATATAATTAAATGAAAATATGTGTTTTAAGTAGAAATGAAAACCTTTATTCTACAAAAAGGCTGGTGGAAGAGGCTCGCAAACGTGGGCATGAAGTACATGTACTGGACTATATGGACCTGAATATTCTTATCGAAGGTGGTAACCCTCTTTTGCTCGTCAATGATAAATTGGTTTCGCTTCCAGATGCCATCATTCCACGTATCGGAGCTTCAAAAACATATTATGGCTGTGCAGTCGTGAGGCAATTTGAAATGATGCGTGTTTTTACCAGTGTTAAATCACAGGCGATTGTGCGTTCGCGTGATAAACTGAGAAGTATGCAGATCTTATCCCGGCAAGGATTGGGTCTACCAAAAACTGCATTTTCTTCGCATCCTGAGCAAATAAAATCCCTGATGAAGAAGGTAGGAGGTCCGCCTATCGTCATCAAATTACTTGAAGGTACACAAGGCAAGGGTGTTGTTTTGGCAGAATCCTTAAATGCAGCCAAATCCGCCCTGGATGCTTTCTTTGGCCTCAAGGCTCACATCATTATCCAGGAATATATCAAAGAATCAAATGGGCGTGATATCAGGGTATTTGTGATAAACGGCAAGGTTGCGGCAGCTATGATCCGCCAGGGTGCTCTAGGAGAGTTCAGGTCCAATCTCCACCAGGGAGGAGTGGCGCAGAAAGTACTTCTCACTAAATTGGAGAGAGAAACTGCGATAAATGCTGCCAAAGCTTTGGGACTAGCTATTGCAGGTGTTGATCTGCTTCAATCTTCCAGAGGGCCGCTGGTTATGGAAGTCAATTCATCGCCCGGATTGGAGGGAATCGAAAAAACCACCGGAAAAAATGTGGCAGCCCAAATCATCAAATACATCGAAGAAAATGCCTTTAAAAAATCGAAGGATCAGATAGGGGCTTAAAATGATCAATGATCAGTTATCAATGATCAATTACCAGATAGCATTGCTTCTTTGCAAAATGTGAATATACCAACGGTCAGTTTCTAAGTTACCTTCTTTAAATAAAAAAAACCGAAAGATTTTTCAAACTTTCGGTTTTGTAATTATTGATCATTGATTATTGAGCAACTGTTGCTCCGCAATACTCATCGTAAGCTGCAACCAGGTTTTGGGCGATCATTTGTGCCGGACGGCCTTCAATATGGTGTCTTTCAATGAAATGAACCAGTTTGCCATCTTTGTATAATGCAATGGATGGTGAAGAGGGCGGATAAGGGAACATGTGTTTACGTGCTTCTTCGGTAGCTTCCAGGTCTTGGCCTGCAAATACCGTAAGCAGCCTGTCAGGCCTTTTATCACTAGCGGCAAGGCTCATTTTGACACCTGGACGCGCCATGGCAGCCGCGCAACCACAAACAGAATTTACAACCACCAAAGTAGTTCCTTCTTTATTTTCAAAAGCAGCGTTTACTTCTTCAGGAGTGGTCAGTTCTTCAAAACCTGCAATGGTAAGATCCTCACGCATTGGGGCTACAAGTTCTTCAGGATAAGGCATATTTTTATGTTTTTAAGTTAATTTACAAGTTTAAACACCAATCGCTTCAAATTAGTTTGGCAAAGGTAAAGAAAATGTGCTGATGTCAAATCCAAGTCCGACTACTTCACATTTTAATGATCTTAAAAATGGATATTTTCTCTCCGGCCTGGTATTTTAGAAAGTACACGCCGCTATGCACATCCAGAGACTGAAAAGTATAATTATTACTTCCAGCCGGTTGATTGATAAAACTCTTCTGGGATACGATTTGTCCAACAGCATCAAAAATGGTCATTTGTATGGATTCTTCCATAGGATGGGAGAATATTAGGTTTATATGATCTACAAATGGATTTGGAGCAAGATAAACCGCATCTTCATAATTCTGGAAAGGAGAAATCGCAGAATTATTGTCAACATCCAGGGTCGTATCAAAAGAGCGGGTACAGCCCCATGGATAACTATATTCAAAGA
>JABDEJ010000065.1 GCA_013287095.1 Bacteroidota bacterium
AGGATGAACATTTTTTTCAATTCCGGCTTTTGCAGTAAGGGTTTTTATGACCATAAATACCATTTCGCGGCTGAGTTTTCTCCCGTTTTTATTCAGGAAGAAAATACCTTCAAACCCAGACTTTATGGGTATATGAACCCTCACATGATTCGCATACAATGAAATATGTTTCAATGCTTCGCCGCCTATTGGCACCAGCCGTTCTTTGTTCCCTTTGCCGATCACTCTCAGGAAACCATCATCAAAATAAATATGGGATGTCTGCAGGCCGATAAGTTCAGACACCCGCAATCCACTGCTGTACAGTGTTTCCAGCATGGCGCGGTTGCGTTGTCCTTCTGGCTTGCTCATGTCTATCTGCTGAAAAATGCTGTCAATTTCTTCGACACTCAATACATCCGGTAGCTTCCTTTTTAATCGTGGGGTTATCAGCAGTTCGGAGGGGTCGCTTTGGGTGATGTTTTCAGTAAGGAGGTATGTAAAAAAACTCTTAATACCAGAAATGATCCGCGCCTGGCTTGCAGCGCTTAATCCTATTTCCACGATCTGGTTGATGAAGGTGGAGAGATGCTCAAGTTTAACTGATTGTATTGCAAGTCCGCCGTATGTTGAATCCAGGAACCCAAACAGCTTGTCCACATCATCCTGGTATGCCTCCACGGTATTGGACGATAAGCCCTTTTCCACTTTGAGGTAAATGGCAAAACCACGCTTATAATGTTCTCCGGCCATGCACAAATATGGCTTGTTTATGGATAATATTGACCATTTTAGGGGTAAAGAATTTTTGTAGCTTTGCCTCTGTTAATAGAAAATGCTTATATTGCACATAGAATTTGCCAAAATGAGAAGTATTGCCTTAGTATCCGTGGTTTTTATCGCGTTGTTCTTTTCCTGTGCCAGTAACCATAAAGATGCCAAAACCGACACGTCAGGCTATGATACAGTGAGGACGGACAGCGGTGTCTCCATTATCAAAGATAAAGCTGGTAAAATAGTCACTACCGTTCCTACCAGCAGCCTTCCAAATGTTGGGAAGAGCACCAGCCAAAATACCGCGGTATCTGCAAAAGACGACAGCAGTAATGGCACAAGCCCTGCAACAGCATTTCCTTATTATATCGGCGGTGTTTTAATACATGGTGAAGGTGGAAATATTACGCTTGATGAACTTGGCACGGGCAACAATATCAAACCCTTATATGTGCAGGCCTGTAACAGTGAAGGCAGGTTTGGGTTTAACGGGCAATGCTCAGGTCCTTTACTGATGCAACTGCGTTTGCCGAATGGGAATATCCAGTTTGTGGTAAGGCCAAAAGACACCATAGATTTTACGATAGTTCTTGAATCCCCGCAAAATTACAAGGTATATGGATCACCTGAATCCCTGCAACTTGAAGAAATATTTAACATATTGAATGATGCAAATGCAAAGAAGGAAGTCATTGAGGACAGGCTTAAAGCCGCCAAAAATAACAATCCCTTATATTCTCATCTTGTTGAAAAGCGGATAGAGCAATATAAGCAGATTAATATTGAAAAAAGAGCCAATTTAATGTCATATATTAATAAAATTGATACTTCATACGTGGGGTTACTTGCGGCAGTTTACCTGGACCCCGTTGAAAATTTTGAGTTTCTGAAAAACCTGGATAAAAAAATGGCAGGCCGCTATGCCAATACGCCATTTTATAAATCCCTGCATGAAAAAGTCACAACCTATGAAGTCGTTGAAGTCGGAAAATTTGCACCTGAAATTATATCCCAAACCCCTGAGGGGAAAACTGTTAAGCTATCTTCATTGAGAGGCAAAGTGGTTTTCTTGAGTTTCTGGGGATCATACGTGCCGAAGAGCCGTGATGAAAACCCGCACTATGAAAAGCTTTACAAAAAATACAAAGATAAAGGCCTTGAAATCGTTAGCTATTCTATTGATAAAAAGAAGCAGGATTGGGACCAGGCCATCAGTGACGATCACATGAACTGGATGAATCTTTCAGATCTGCTCGGTTATAACTCTGGGGCTGCACAGACCTATGTGATCAGTGATGTGCCTGTCAGTTTTTTAATAGACAAGACTGGCAGGATCGTGGCTAAAAATATTTACGGCAAAGAGCTGGACAAAAAATTAGAACAGCTTATTCACTAACATGAAAACCCTTCAAATCAAGGATATGATCCTCTACGAGGATGATCGTATTATTATATTCAACAAGCCTGCCGGCATTACATCTGAAAAGGACAATGCTCCCGGGGCAGTGAGCCTTTATGATATGGGCAAGAAATACAGCCCACAGATCATGCTTTGCCACAGGCTCGATAAAGAAACCAGCGGGGTAATCCTGGCTGCCAAATCGGAAGATGATTACCGCACATTTTCGATCATGTTCCAAAAAAGAGAGATACACAAAGAGTATCATGCTATTGTAGAGGGTGTGCGGAAATTTGAAAATACCATGATCAATTTCCCATTAACTAAAAAGGGAACTTTCAGGGCGGTTGTTGACAAAAAGGACGGCAAGCGGGCTGAAACCATTGTTGATACTATTGAACATTTCAAACATTATACACTTATTAAGGCTCAGCCGATTAGCGGGCGTTTTCACCAGATAAGGGCGCATTTAACTGCAGTTGGCTGTCCTCTTGTCGGGGATGTGCTTTATGGAGGCAAGCCTTTCTTTTTGTCACAGGTAAAACGCAAGTACAACCCGAACAGAGATGAGGAAGAATCGCCGCTCATGGGTCGTGCCGCCCTGCATTCTTATTCCCTGAAATTTGAATACCCTGAAGGCAAAGAATTTTCAGTCGAAGCGCCATATCCAAAAGATTTTGAAACGACCTTGAAGATGTTACGGAAGTTTGATTTCATAGGGGAAGGGATAGGAGTTAGGCATTAGGCGTTAGTCTTCGCTTGCGCCTAATGCCTGTCGCCTAACGCCTTTATTTCAAACCCATCCCTGTCATTCAAAAAAGGCATATACCTCCTTGTGAATTTTAAGGAGTCTTCGTTAAGGGTAGCTATGATGGTTTTTTCTTCATTGATAATTTCATCCTGGATTTCTCCCTGGCTGTTGATCCACATGGTTCTCCCTGAATAATCAATATCGTTTCCGTCTTTGCCAACACAATTCACACCTACTACAAAGCATTGGTTTTCAATGGCTCGCGCCTGTAATAATTTGCGCCAGTGCTCAATTCTTTTATCAGGCCAGTTGGCGACAAATAATAGCAGATCATAGTTCTCTACATTACGGATCCAAACCGGGAAGCGAAGATCATAACATACCATCGGGCATATGGTCCAGCCGTTTACGGCGACAATAAGTTTTTTATCTCCGGGGCTAAAAACCTTCTCTTCGCCGGCCATGGAAAAGAGGTGCCTTTTATTATAAATTTCAAAACTGCCATCGGGCCGCATCAAGATCAGCCGGTTATAGTAATTCCCGTTTTCTTCGATGATCAGGCTGCCTGTTATTACTGCATTAGCTTTTGCTGCAATGGTTTTCATCCAGTTTACAGCCTTACCATTCATGCTTTCATATAGTTTGGACGGATTCATGGAGAAACCCGTAGAAAACATTTCAGGTAACACGATTATATCCACATGCTCGTTAATGGATTTGATCTTTTCGCCAAACATATTGAGGTTCGCTTCAATATTTTCCCAATGCAGTTGGGCTTGGATCAATGCAATTTTCAGATCTTGCATAAGCGCTTTCCGGCTTCAATGAGGGTGTCCTCGTTTTTCGCGAAACAGAACCGAAGTATTTTCTGGTCAATCTTGTTGTGGTAAAAAGCAGTAGTGGGTATGCAGGCCACCCCATAGTCTTTGGTGATCCTTTCTGCCATAGCTCGGTCGGGCTCGTTACTAATGCCACTGTAATCCACACAGAGGAAGTATGTACCCTGACACGGTATCGGTTTCAATCTTGATCCCGAAATACTTTCTAAAAACAAATCCCTTTTTTTCTGGTAGAATTCATTCAGCCCGAGATAATGCGCTTCATCATCAAGGATATCAGAGTATGCCCATTGCACCGGTGTAAATGCCGAAAACATTGCATAAGAATATACTTTCCTGAATTCTTCGGTAAGTTCTTTTGGGGCAAGGACATATCCTGTTTTCCAGCCGGTAGTGTGATAAGTCTTGCCAAATGAGGAGATCACAAAACTGCGCTTGGCAAGTTCCGGATATCTGCAAACACTCTCGTGCCTTCCACCATCAAAAACGATGTGCTCATATACCTCATCGCTGATGATAATAATGTCTTTGTTGGCCACTATTTTCTGCAACTGCTTCATATCATCAGGCGAGAAAGTGATACCTGTCGGGTTATGAGGTGTATTGATGATGATCATCCGGGTTTTGGCATTCACCAGTTTCTTTACCTGGTCCCAGTTGATCTTATAATCAGGCGCATTGAGCTGAATATATTTTGGTGTGCCTTTGTTGATGAGGATGGCAGGCAGGTAAGAATCGTAGGCCGGTTCGAAAATAATGACCTCATCATTGTATTTGATCATGGCCGATATGGCCACATAGATGGCCTGCGTGGCCCCGGCAGTAATGGTTATTTCCTTATCCGGGTCATATTTGGCACCATAGAGTTTTTCGGTTTTGGCCGCAATTTTTTCACGCAGCGGCAGCACACCAGGCATGGGCGCATACTGGTTTTTGCCTTCGTGCATGAATTTGTTCACATAGTCTATTAGTTTCGGCGGACAGTTAAAATCCGGGAAACCCTGGGCAAGGTTTATGGCATTATGCTTGACAGCCAATGCCGTCATGATCGAAAAAATGCTCTGCTCCACACCCGGGAGCTTCGATGAAATGGTTATGTCAGTGTTTGGCATGTGCAAAGATTATGAAAAAAACATTGAAAGCGGAGAATCGCCTCACCCAATCCTCTCCCAAGGGAGAGGGCTTTGCTGACGCATGTGAGTTCAACAGATTTAGTTTCCATCTTGAACACATACCCGCAAACCATCCTGCGGCAGCAACATTCCCCTCCATAATCATGGAGGGGTGTTCCGCTTGCGGGACGTGGTGGTTTCTCCACAACTTCTTCCTCCCAAAACCCCCTTTTTATTGTTTTCCTATTGATAAATCCCCAAAAACGCCCTTTTTGACCATTCTGGATTGATAAACACGTTTTACATTTTTTTTTCAATTTTCAACATATTGGTTTTAAAATACTTACACGTAACTCGTTGACAAATATCAATAGATAACAATAAAATATCAATAGGAAATGCCTTTAAAGGCCGGTTTATCTTTTGCATTTTGTCTGAATCAGGATTTATAGGATTAAAAGATTACAGGATTTTGACGCGCCAGCACACTAACGCCTAACGCCTGTCTCCTAACGCCTGCTTTTACATACATATATAGCAAGACCCCCAAGTGGGTGGGTGTTTCTCAAAAATATTTTCTATCTCGTATTTATTCAATGGGTTATAAAGGAAAATATTTTGGGATTTGTCGTCAGTTTTTACATAAAATACAGAAAGGATCATATTTATATGCACCTTATAGAAAGCGCCCGTTTTAATGTTGGCGAAAGGAAATTGTATCTTGGTATTCCCGGCAACCTGGTTTCATTTGCCTGTAAAAGCGCTTTTGACAAAGGATATGATGGTTATCTCGTATTTCTTTCAAAAACGCTCCTGGTAAATCATTATATGAAAACTTTAGGCGCCAGGATTTTGTATGGTAATTATATGGCCATTGAAACGGTTGCCGCAAGATCACTTGTTGAAAAATATTATAAAGACTAAAAATATGGGACTCATACGCGAACCACTTGATGTTGATTTTTATGTTGACCCAACCCCGCCCACGGCTAAAGATTTTGAAAAGATAAGTGAGTATATCCGCAAGCATAAAGAAGAATATGCCCAAAAGCAGAAAGCCAATGCATCTAAGAAAAACAAGGCAAAGCCTAAAGTGAAGATGGTCTGACAGTACAGATTATAAGATTCCGACGCGCCAGCCCGCTCACTAACTCAGCAATTCACCAACTTTCCCCATGGGTGGGTGTTTCCCAAAAATATTTTCTATCTTATATTTATTCAGTGAGTTATAAAGAAAAATATTTTGGGATTTGTCGTCATTTTTGAAAATTTGAGGATTTTTAGTGGGTTGTTAGACCAATACCTATTCTTCGTTTATAAGGCACCTTTTGGAAGACTTGTAAGAATGTGATTATACCTCTAAACTGTTTTCAATTAAAAGCCTTGAATCCTCTATGAGTTTTTTTCGTTCATTTTTTAGTGCAAAAGCTTTTTCAGTGAGGGTAATAATTTTTACTTGATCTTTTAAAATTGGGATGCTAAAATCTCCTATCCTATCTTCTCTTAGATGGGGAATTGTTGATGCGACAACAGTTCTTTGAATAGCTTGATAGCCTCCAACTTCTTTGGTTGATAAAGCAATAAATAGATAATATGGATTTATTTTGTCCTTCTTAGGAACAATTCGTAAAATTCCACTACCTAATATACATCTATCAAAAGCTGTTGTCATAGCTACCATGCCAATTTTACCGTCCTTAGTAAATAATATTTCTTCTTTATCGACATTTTGGGTAATTTCCTTAAAGATAGACTTCTCTATAAAAAAATCCGGATAGGAATCTAAATCATAATTGATTAAATCGGAAGTTCTTATAAAAGGCACATCACCTTCCTTTCTATCTAAGTAACTTTTGTAGTTTACCGAACCCACTTCATCTCCATTCTCAAAATCTACTAAATTGCTTAGAAATTCAACATGGTTGTTCTTAGCAATTTCATTTGTCGTTTTTGCGTAAAGCGGGAAATAAAAAGCTGGTGTCATCATATCTTCATGAGTAAATTGCTCATTGTTTGCAGCAAAGAACATTTCCTTTTTTATAGAGTCGAAATCCACATTCAATGATCTAAGAAATAGTGATTGAGCCTCCTTAATCAACATTAAGGATTGTATGTTTTTTTCTTCTGCTATTATGATATTCTTAGTAACTGTTTCTTCTATAGTTTTATTTTTAATAAAAATTTTTAAAGCTTTTATTTTGGGATAAGTCAGCAGTGGGTAGATATTGCCTGAGAACAAATTGTCGATTTGAAATCTTACGATTTTAGAATTTAAAAAACACGAAAGATATTGTGGGGATGTTATTTTTGGATTTACCCTCATTCTAACAACATTCTGATTTATGTTTGCATTTTCAATGTTTGAATTAACTAATGCAGAAACACCAACGTAGTATCCGATGGTAGTAAAAAGAATATCCTCCTTTACTAATTTTGATCTTTTAAGAAGATTGTTTTTTTCATTACTGATGTAGAAACCGTCAAATTCATTGATGCTATACCTTTTAACGCAAGAGTTTTTTATAAATAGCGCCCCACTTTGTAAAAATTTTTGTCCAGCATGTTCTCCGTCTGTAAGTACCTCTAAAACGTCCTTATCTCCCAAACTAAAGGATGTGATATCTGTTCTTAATGAGAAGCTCCTAATCTTCTGCTTAAATAAATAGAAGTTAGGGAAGATATTTGACTCCAAATCTTCATTCTTTATGCCAAATGATTTTATCATAAAACGAATTTTTCCGGCGATTTTACAAATTCGAAATATTTATCTTTTACCAAGGAAACATCATCTTCATTAGTCAAATTACCTCGTCTATCGTGCCCACAGGTTTCACAAATAGCCATAAAGATATAGTGATCTTCGACCTTTGAACCCTCTTTTATTTTTTCTGCAATAAGAATCGAGGTTTTGGTTGAGGTATTTGGTTGAAATGTTTCAGAAGGGACATCTATTACAGCTAATATTTTTGTATTTCTTTTAAGGTATTCTCTTATGTATCCTAATTTATCATTGCCATATATGCCATCTGGCAGAACAATACCAAGTTTGCCGCCATACTTTAAAAGTTGCAAACATCTTTCAATAAAAAGTATTTGAGGTTCAACACCCGCTTTTTTGCCCTTGTTATTTAATTCACTTTGTAGTTCCCACTTTTTCGTCTTTTTTTCAAATTTCCATTTATGGCCTAGGTCAAATTGCTTGAGTATTTTTTCTTCTCTTATTGGGATTTTAGAGCCGAATGGTGGATTTGTAAAGACAACATCAAATTTCCCTAAATCTATCTTGTCTTGACATTTGTGACTCCACTCTTTTACGTCTTCAAGGCTGTTTTCGCAAAAGACGCCTCCACGACCGTCCCCTATTATTGCCATATATGCTTTAGTTACCTTAGCAACAAAAGAATCCTTATCAATGCCTCTAAAATAAGTAGTTGCGACATATTGCTTTTCATCTTCAATTCTCTTTTTTGACCATCCAAGTTTTTTTGAATTTTCGTCAATCTTGCTCCAAACATGCCTTAGTGATTCAATAAGAAACCCCCCAGTACCACATGCTGGATCAATAATCATAGTTTTTTCATTCGGATCGATTATGTCAACTATCATTTTGATCACATTACGTGGAGTAAAAAATTGGCCATCTTCATCTTTCAATGCCTTACCAACAAAAACTTCAAAGGCATCTCCAATTACATCTCTTTCTGATTCAGTAATACATAGCTCTTGTATTTGGCCAACCGCAAAAGCTATTGAATCGGGGTCTAAAGTAATTGTGTCTTCTATTTCAAATACATCGTCAAACCTTGCCTTAACCTTGCCAAACAAGTCCTTAATCCTATCTGCAACTACCTGTTTGTATTCATTTATACCAGCACGAAACATCACCTCTTCATTCATTCCAGTATATTGCTCGTCATATATTTTGCAAAATAGAAGGTTAATAATTTGTTTTGCTCTATTTCTTGTCGAAGTATCATCCTTTTTCATATTGCCATACAAATAATTGTTAATTACTTTAAAATGGCTTTTCAAATCTTTTGCGGGTTTTAAATCTTTCCGTTTATATTTGCCTATATCCTCTAGTCTCTGTCCTTTCCTAGGTATATTTGGTATTTCAATATAAATAATATCGCCGTCCTTTTTTATTTTTTGAAAGTTGATTTGTTCTTCACCATTGAACCACACCCCCCATTGTATATTGCTACACATATCCATATAGAGTTTGAGTTGCTCCAAGCCGTCTTTTCTTGTTTTCTTTTTGCATTCAACAACTCCAATTAGGTCACTTTCCGCTCGACTTTTATTTTTAAAAACGGCTATATCAACGGGCCATTCTTTTTTTGTCTCATCTGATGGTGATTTACGGACAAAATATTGTGGCCTAGTTTGAATATCTTCTTTATTAAACTCATATTCATCAATTAGTCTTTTTGAGAAAACTTGAGTCGCTTCTACCTCCTCTGGTGTCGCTTTTATTTCATTGCCAGAGATATAATCAAATAAGTATCCTTCTTTTGGTTCCTTTTTTCCTGATATCATTATTTTGTCAAATAGTTAAGTTCGCTTTTCCTATGGGGTATATACAAGCTGGAGTCAGGCAATATATTTTGCCCAAATTTAAGGATTGAATGTTAGGAAAGTATCTTTGTGAGAAAAAATCCGCATATATTATTGGCTCTAAGCGCGCACTAAGTCTATAGCGAAGCAAATAACTTCGTGCGCGTAGAAATATACAGTCTTGGACTGTAGTCAACCGTGAAAAACCCCTATGATTCCCTAATTTTGTCCCATGACCCCCGAAGAATTTCAAAATACAGTTATCACCCCAAGTTTTACCAAACCTGTTCTGGTAGATTTTTGGGCAGATTGGTGTGACCCCTGCAAGATACTGGAACCTATCCTTGATGAACTGGCACTTGAAAGCCACGAATTCTGGAGCCTTGTAAAAATTGATACGGATGCCCCCCGTTCGCGCATGTTAAGCGTAGCGTCACTCGTGTGAAAAGAATGGATAAAAGTCTATAGACTTTCTACAAATCCCAATAAGTACCCCCCTCAATCCTCCGGTATCGCTTCCATGGCTTTTTCGGCGGCGAGTTTGGCGGCTTCGGCACCATTGGATGCGGACGCTGAAAACATGCCCCATGGTGTGTTCCATTCTACGGTAGTTTCAGGGGCAAAAGGTGTTCCGGTACTCGTGTTTGTCCTTATTGCATTTTGGCCGTACCTCTTTTGGGTAAATTGTGCCAGTTCCACAACGGGGTTGTTTTTAGCGGCTATAACCTGTAGTTTTTTAAGGACCTGGTCTTGTTGTACCCGGCTAAGAGCCTTAAATAAATCAATGATTTCCTGCATAATATTGTTCTTGATTATACACTGGCTTATGCTTATTCAGGTTCGGCTTGCCCGGTTTCAATAAATTGCTTGATACCAGCGCAAAAGGCTTTCATCTCTTCAAACATGGCTTGCACCTCATTTTCATCAAAGTCCTTTTCCATGTCGTAATCTCCTTTTGTTCTGGAGTTAAAGGCATTGTAAATCATTTGAAAATATTTCTGAGGCAATTTGCCGCTATGAACAAAAGTCTTATTGAACCAACCGATTATCTGGCCATGTTTAGATGAATTAAACTGATACTCAATACTCAGTGCGAGCAAGGCGTAAAACATTCCATAATATATCCTGTTCACTGCCGCTCTAAAACTGTGATTTTCTATCAATACATTTGCATCTACTATGGCTTCTGCTGCTCGTGCAAACCTGTGCGCTATTAATTCCGCTTTTTGGGTTTCAGTTAAGCTCATGCGTAAATCCCGCTTTTCACCGCATTGGCATAAATAGGTTGATATCCCCTTATAGTTTTCAATTCTGCAAAAGAAATGATGTGAACATCAACCAGTATCCCGTATTTGAGGCAAATGTCAGCGCAAAGCGCATAAATATCATGTTCATCCTGCCAGCTATAAGCAGTTTTCAGAATTACAAGGATATCATAATCAGAGTCCTCTGTTTCCTCGTTTCTTGCCTGCGAACCAAACAAGATCAATTCTGAAACAGGGTAATATGCCTGAATATGATTCTTCAGGTCTTTTATGATTTCAAGTTTAAGTGGCTTTTCCATGACAATTCCTTGTTGCAAAAATACAAAATGCAAGTGCAACAGGAAAATTCATTTTTCTTACTTCCGGGTTGCCATGTAGCTGCCATAAGAAATCAATACCATATAGTACCCTTAGAAATCCCTAATTTTGCCCCATGACCCCAGAAGAATTCCAGAATACAGTCATCAAACCAAGTTTTACCAAACCAGTCCTTGTAGATTTTTGGGCGGACTGGTGTGACCCGTGCAAGATACTGGAACCTATCCTTGATGAACTGTCAAAAGAAAACCACGATTCCTGGAGCCTTGTAAAAATTGATACGGATGCCAGCAAGGAAGTTGCAGCACAATTTGATATTATGGGCGTCCCAGCCATCAGGATTTTCCATAACGGTGAGCTGATAGCCAAATACAACGGCCTCATGTGGAAAAAAGAGATGGGGAAATGGATAGAAAGCCAATTAGGAATTAAGAATTAGGAATTAAGAATTAAGAACCCGAAGGCTCGCGATAGCAATTGCTTTGCAGGCCATAGCTTTAGCGGAGGCTGGGGCTGGCGCATGCCCTACTATCAAAAATCAGACTTTTTTGTCATTTCGACGATAGGAGAAATCTGATTAAAGCTCAGATTACAACAATGTTCTGGTGCGTCTCAATCAGATTTCTCGCTCCGTTCCTCCGCTCGAAAGGACAGAAACAAAAAGGGCAACCATTCGGTCACCCTTTTAATCTTTCAATTTTTTAATCTTTTAATTTTTCAATTCTCTATCCGATCGGAATCAATAATTTAAAGCTAAAATTCCGTCCCATGTTGTAAACGCCTACACGCGGAGGATTGGTACTGTAGTCAGCCGGATAATATTTAAAGCGGCTCATGTAATCCATGTACGCTACATTGGCGAGGTTGTCGCAGGATATATACAAGGAGCACATTTTATGGCCGTCTTTTGCGAGGATATCACTACCGACGCCTGCATTCAGCAAAGTATAACCAGCTGTGGGCGCGCGGCTGGCGAGATATTCGGCGGGACTTTCCGCAGTGGTCAATCCTGTGTAAATGGCTGATTGTAAATAAATATCATCCTGTTCAAAAGAATGCAAAACACCGAACCTTACATAAGCATTATGCAATGTTTTGCTTAGTTTTTTTGCTGTAACTGTAACTGCTGCCTGCAACCTGGCTGGTGGCACAAAATTCAGATATTGAATAGAATCGGGGACATTTTGCAGCTTGGCATTTACCATACTGTATGAGGTGTAAAAATCGAACCAACTGATGGAAGCCGGATGTAT
>JABDEJ010000066.1 GCA_013287095.1 Bacteroidota bacterium
TATTATCTGAAATTTGTAGAAAAGTACCCCACAGTGGCTTCACTTGCGGCAGCGGATGAGCATGAAGTACTTAAACTCTGGCAGGGATTGGGTTATTATTCCAGGGGTAGAAACTTACTAAAAGCCGCCCGTCAGGTTATGGCAGATTTCAATGGTGTATTTCCAAATGATTATAAGGATGTTATCAAATTGAAGGGGGTTGGGTCATATACGGCTGCGGCTATTGTCTCCATTGCATTCAATAAACCCCATGCCGTTCTTGATGGAAACGTTTTTAGGGTTCTATCACGTATTTATGGAATTGATACTCCCATTAATGCTGCGGGTGCAAAGGAATTATTCCAGGATTATGCGGATAAGTTGTTGGATAGAAAGAGCCCCGGAACTTTCAATGAGGCCTTGATGGAATTTGGCGCAACCCTTTGCCTCTCAAATAACCCGCTTTGTAATGAGTGCCCTTTGAAGGACGATTGTTTCGCAAAAAAGAACAATTTGCAGAATGTACTCCCCGCAAAGCTGGCCTTGAAGAAGGTGAAAACCAGGTATTTTCATTACCTTTTTGTTAATAAGAATGACAATTTTGTTATCAGACATAGAAAGCCAGGAGATATATGGCAGGGGCTGTATGAATTGCCTTTAATTGAAACGAAACGGGAAGAAATCCTGGGTATTAAAAAGGCTTCAGAAGAATCAGGGCTAAAGCTTTCTTTTCTAAAACCTGTAAAAAAGATGACTCATAAACTCACCCACCAGCGCCTCGAAATTATGTTTTATGAAGCAGACCTTCTTTCCAATATTAACGGCGAGACTATTTTAACGGATGCTATTGGATACAAACATTATCCTTTGCCAAAGCCTTTGGAATTATTCTTAAAAGATTATCTTTGCACGCTCGAAATCCCCGAAATCTAACTACTTAAACTAATATATTATGGCAAGCGTAAACAAAGTGATTTTAGTAGGAAACCTGGGCAAGGATCCTGAAGTGCGATATACTGGCAACAGCATTCCAGTTGCAAGCTTCTCACTCGCAACCACAGAATATTATAAGGACAAAAATGGGAACAGGCAGGAAATAACAGAGTGGCATAATATTGTCGCCTGGCGTAATCTTGCGGAACTGGCAGAGAAATATCTCAAAAAAGGAAAGCAGGTTTATGTTGAAGGGAAGTTGAGGTCCAGGTCATGGGATGACAAAGACGGCAACAAGAAATATACAACTGAAGTGATCGCGGATAATTTTATACTGCTCGGCAAAAAAGAAGGCGATTCGGGTCAGGAAAGCAACCAGTCAAAAGCACTAGCCAGTGTGCCGGAAGGGGTTGGGGTTGACCAGGCACCTACGCCAGACCAGATTCCAATTGATGATGACCTGCCATTTTAAGCCCGGTTTTTGCTCACCAACACCTATATTTTGGATACCATAGAAGGCGACTCGTCAACTTTACCTCTAAATTTTCTGATCTATATTAATAGTTTCACGGCCTTTCATGGCTTTGAAATAGGGTTTTGTTTGTTGCTTGTATTCTTTTCTGCCATGCTTTCCGGAGCAGAATCGGCTTACTTCTCTTTGAAAGGCGAAGACATCAAAGAAATAAGTGAAAAACACAAAAGGTTTAGCGCCCAGATTCTTTATCTGCACCAAAAACCGAAACTCCTGCTTGCAACTATTTTAATTGCCAATACAGTCAATAACATTCTATTTGCGGTGATAGGGGCGTCTTTGCTTGCCCAGATAAATTTTGCCGGCAACGCTCTTCTTGAATTGTTCATCAATGTGGTTCTTCTTACATTTATCATTGTGCTTATTGGGGAGGTAGTTCCGAAGGTTTATGCAGCACATAACAATCTGAAGTTTGCATCATTTATGGCATATCCACTTGTGTTTTTGTCAAGGGTGTTTTACCCGTTATCAATAGTACTCGCCCGCACTACAAATTTATTTGAGCGGAACCTGCAAAAAGTTCATAATGTATCTATTAGCGACATAAAAAGCGCCATTGAAATGACTTCCGTTGAAGATACCTCTCAGGAGGAAAAGAAAATCCTGAAAGGTATTATCTCTTTTGGAAATACATACGCCAAGCAGATCATGACCTCAAGGGTAGATGTGATGGCGCACGACATTAGTACCCCTTTTGATCAATTGGTATCTTTTATCAACCGCAACCAGTATTCGCGGGTGCCGGTGTATAATGGTAGTTTTGACAGGGTTGAGGGAATACTCTATATAAAAGATTTACTTGCACATTTGAATGAAGGTTCGGATTTTGATTGGAAGCCGCTCATCCGGGAACCCTATTTTGTGCCAGAAATGAAGAAAATAGACCTTCTACTCCAGGAATTCAAGCAGAAAAAGGTGCACATGGCCATTGTGGTTGATGAATATGGAGGCACTGCCGGTATCGTAACACTGGAAGATATCCTAGAAGAAATAGTTGGGGACATCAATGATGAATTTGATGAGGATGAGGTTTTTTACAGCAAACTGGATGACAACACTTTTATATTCGATGGCAAAACAGCCCTTACTGATGTGGTAAAAGTTATGGATATAGGTGATGAAAGCTTTGAAGAGATCCGTGGCGAAGCTGAAAGTATCGGAGGGCTTGTCGTTGAGCTTTCCGGAAGAATACCACGTCCCAAAGAACAGATAGAATTCGGCAAATTCGTTTTTACAGTTGAATTGTCTGACAGGAGGCGTGTGAGGCGTGTAAAGGTTTCTAAGAAATTGACTGAATGAGAAAATTATATATCTTTTTCATAGCGTTCTGGGTATCTTTTATGACAATATACTCCATTTATTACTATAAAGTTAAGAGTAAACTGGATCAGAGTGTCGTGGCCATGGCGCAAGATCTCCCACACACGGTTTTCGGATTTGAGGCACAAAGCGACTCAGATAAAAACATGATTTTTACTGAGGGGTTAAGCCAGATAATACCTACCTTATCAAAAGATTATGATAGTTTTCTTGTACCTGTTCCCGATACCGGTTTTGTTTCCTTTAATGGACCATACACCAAACCAAACATTGAAAAATTTTATGAGGGCCTTGTTACAAAATTCCAGAACCATCCACCTATCGAATTTAAAAATCTAAAAGATGGGAATCGGCTACTATTATCCTATTTCTTTGAAAATGTGCATCTTCCTGATGGCTTCAGGGTTTCAGAATCTGTGGTTGATTTCAGGGGTAAAAAAGTCAGGGCGCTTCAATACCACCATCAATACATATCAGACACCGGGTACGTTTCGTTTTACAAAAATGATAACATGCATGAATACGCACTCAAGGTAAAAGTAAATGATGGTAAAGATGAATTAACAATGTATAGCTGTGAGGCTTGCAATAGCTGGCTACATGCTAAATTGAAGGCGGATTCATTGATCAATTATAGTGTGAAATATGTTCCCGCGAATAATGAAAGTGTATTGATACCTGAACTTGATTTTAACATTGTGAAGGATTTTGATAAGGGCGGAACCAAAACCAATCCTGTTTTTAATGATTACGCTCTTGCGGAAGAACGTATAAAGTTCAAAATCAGCGCTCCCAAAGAAGGAGGCCCATTGGAAGCTAATAAATCCTATAACACACCTGTCAACTTTGTAATGAACGGTAATGTGCTGATGTATATAAAAGAGGCAGGCAAAAAATTGCCTTATTGTATCATTTACATCAAAGATCCCGAGATCCTGAAGCCTGCTGCGAAGCAAAGGTGACAACCTGCCCATGACACCAAAACTTTAACTTAACATTAACATTTTGATGTTTAAACTTGTTTCTGATGGAATGGTCGAAAGGAATACCGGCCAGATATCATTATTTACGTGTTTTTTGCACATTCATTTTTGATAATAACAGACCACTGACACAAGCGAATGATTTGTTTTATTTCATTTTGGCCTTTTTTCAACAATTGTTCATGAAAAAAAAATCAATTGGCATACAAGTTGACGCATAGCGCGAAAATGAAACCAGGCCTTCTAATTTTAATGTTTATGCTGACATGTTGCCTGTATACAGCGGCCCAGCATTACCCGCCTGCTCATGGAGGCAATTCAGTTGACTCTGCTTCAAAAAAGGTGTCGCAATACGATATTGCAGATCTGTACAGGCAGATCATAGGGAAGGAACCAAGAGGCTCATTTGACAGTAGCAAGATAAAAAAAGGCAAGGTTTACATTTCATTCATTCCGGCCATTGGATATACAGTGCAAACCACATTTACTGCCGTGGCAACTGCCAACCTCTCGTTTTATCTTGACGACAAAATGACTTCCAATATATCAACGATATACGGTAGTGCGAATTTTTCGTTGCTACACCAGATCGTCATTCCTGTCATTACAAATATCTGGTCAAAAGGCAACGATTTTGATTTTTTGGGCGACTATAGGTATTATGTGTATCCTTCAGTCACTTATGGACTTGGTGGCCATACGACCACGGCGGATGCCGACCCGATCGATTATAAATATATCCGTTTTTACCAGCAGGTTGCAAGGGAAGTGTATCCGGATTTGCTTCTCGGCGTTGGATATAATCTTGATTACCATTATGATATAAGGGAAACAAGCATAAAACCCGGTGAAATTACTGATTTTGAAAAATATGGTCTTACTTCCACGTCTGTTTCTTCGGGTTTGTCCTTTAATGCGATCTATGACACCCGCAGAAACAGCAACAACCCTCAGGGGGGGTGGTATGGATATCTGAGCATCAGGCCGAACCTTACTTATCTTGGGAGTGATGCCAACTGGCAGTCAGTGTATCTGGAGTTCAGGAAATACATAAAGTTTCCTCAAAACTCCCATAATGTATTGGCTTTCTGGAATTTCAATTGGTTCACTTTCGGTCATGCACCATACCTGGATTTGCCTGCCACTGCCTGGGAAACGTATGCAAACAGCTCGCGTGGATATGTTCAAGACAGGTTCAAAGGCCCATCCATGCTTTATTTAGAAACCGAATACAGGTTCCAGATATTGAATAATGGTTTTATGGGTGGTGTCGTGTTTGCCAATGCCCAGAGCATAGCCAACTACCCAAGTAATACTTTTGATGCGGTTTACCCCGGCTTTGGCGCGGGTTTGCGTTTCAAGATCAACAAATTCTCTAATACAAATGCCTGTATAGATTATGGCATCGGCCTTAATGGAACCAGGGCGTTTTATTTGAATCTGGGAGAAGTGTTTTAGGCAAATAAGAATTAGGAATTAAGAACCCGAAGGCTCGTGATAGCAATTAAGATTGGGGATTCCTCTTTTCGACTATTCCATGATGAACCAACATATATCCTTAAGTTTATTATCCATAAATGCATCACCCACTACTCTCACCTTCTCAACTTCTTCTCACTTCTCACCTCTCACTTCTCACCAAATTCCCTAACTTGCCGCCATTATGAAAGTCGTAATATTTGCAGGGGGCAAAGGCACCCGAATTTCTGAGGAATCTCATTTGAAACCCAAGCCCATGGTCGAGATCGGTGGGAAACCTATTCTTTGGCATATCATGAAAATATATTCTGCCTTCGGGCACAATGAATTTGTGATCTGCCTGGGATACAAGGGCTATGTGATCAAGGAATATTTCATGAATTATTTCCTTCACAATTCAGACCTCACCATTGACCTGAAAAACAACAGCGTTTCGGTTCATGATACCAAATCTGAAAATTTTAAGGTAACACTCGTAGAAACCGGGCTGGAAACCATGACAGCCGGCAGGTTAAAAAGGGTCCAGCAATATGTTGAAAACGACGATTTTATGCTTACTTATGGTGATGGTGTTGCCAGTATTAACATTAACAAACTGATTGCATTTCACAAAGAAAAGAACAAAATCGCGACCATGACGGCCATACAGCCCGGTAGCCGTTTTGGGATCATGGAACTGGATGCTAATGACGATGTTACTGCCTTCAAGGAAAAGCCATCAGACGATGGTGCCTGGATCAATGGTGGGTTTTTTGTGCTGAAGCCGGAAGTATTTAAATACCTGAAAGACGATGCTGATGATATCATGTGGGAACGCCAGCCGCTTGATGATCTTGCGAAAGACAATCAACTTACAGCCTATCGCCACACTGGTTTCTGGAAATGCATGGATACATTGCGTGATAGCCTGGACCTGAATACAATGTGGGACGAAAACCCTGAATGGAAGCTTTGGAAATGATCGAAAAGCTAAAACATAGCTATCATGGCAAAAAAGTTTTTGTGACCGGGCACACCGGTTTCAAGGGAGCCTGGATGCTGGCAGTATTAAAAAACCTTGGCGCTAAAGTAAAAGGTTATGCATTGGATCCCGAAGGCCAGACAAACCTCTATACCCTGCTCAATGGTGATAAACTCTGCAATTCCGTAATCGCTGATATTCGAAATAAAGAAAAGTTAGACAAGGAGATACATCTATTTCAGCCTGATTTTGTTTTTCATCTTGCAGCACAATCCCTTGTCAGGGTTTCATATGATAAACCTGTTGAAACCTTTGAAACCAATGTAATAGGCACAACTTATCTGTTGGAAGCTGTTCGTAGGCTTGAGAGACAATGCAGTGTGGTGATTGTGACCACAGACAAGGTATATGAAAACAGGGAAACCTGGGATGCTTATAAAGAAGATGATCCTTTAGGTGGGTTTGACCCATATTCTTCCAGTAAGGCAGCGGCAGAGATCGTAACGGCCTCATACCGGAAATCATTTTTTATGCCTGACCGGTTTTCTTATCACCGCAAAGCTGTCGCATCTGCCCGGGCTGGTAATGTCATTGGCGGGGGAGACTGGGCAAAAGACCGCATCGTACCTGATCTCGTCAGGGCGCTGTCTAACAATCATACCCTTACGGTGCGTAATCCCGAATCTGTACGTCCCTGGCAGCATGTGTTGGAGCCTGTTTGTGGCTACCTTTTGCTTGGGGCCAGGCTACAGGAAGAACCTCAGAAATTTGCAACGGCATATAATTTCGGCCCATTGGAAGCTGACAACCTCATGGTGCGGGAATTGGTGGAAAAAAGCCTGAAGATTTGGGGCAGTGGTTCTTACAAGGAACTACCTGATGTACAGGCGCCCCATGAGGCTGGTTTGTTAAGGCTTAATATCAGCAAAGCCATCAACGAACTTGGTTGGAAACCCAAATGGGATTCTGAAAAGGCATTGAAAATGACATTAAACTGGTATAAAAGTTATAAAGTCGACGCACAGGCTATTACTGAAAGCCAGATAGCGGAATACCTGGAATAGCCTTAATCAGCCTTAAAACTGGGGCTGCTTGTGGGCGGCACATTCAATTTGGAGCTTAGATCAGGACATTTCTTTCTCATGGTTGCATAATCCGTCTGGCCGCAATCAATGAAAACCCAGTTTTTGCCTTTATCCTTAGAAATTCCGACAAATGTACTCACAGTGGTTACGATTCCTCCCTGAACCCTCATTTGGGTCACAACCGGAATGCTGGATTGCAGTTCGCCAGCGGTATCAATTACCCAGGATGGGTCTTCCACATTGATGTCAAATATGGTGATGTTATAACGGTGCCATTGTGCCTCATAGCCTTTGAGGCTGTCCGCAAAAGCAGCTTCGCCGCCCATATCCTGGATGATTCTGGGGTCGGTGTATTTTATGTAAATAGCATAATTTTTCTTTACAAGAGCCTTTCCCATATTTTCTGCCTGTTGCCTGATTACAGGGGCATAATCACCATTACCTCCGCGAAAAGGTTTAAATGCTGTTAGGGCACAAAATACAATTAGAATAATTGCTATGTTTTTCATTTATCAGTTCTTAAGACGCAATGCAAATTAAGGATTCTTACGGAAACTATCTCAATTCAGGTTTAAACCTTTGGGCATTAAAAGAGCATTCGTAAGATGGGTGACACCATTTTTGTTGAGTATGTCAGGAGTCGTGATATCTACCATATTTCCATTACCGTCCATAAGTTTGATTTTACCGTTTTCAATAATCACCACCAATGGGTCGCCTTCAAGAGTACTAAGAGATTCACCGGCTGTGAGATCCCGTGTTTTTAAAAGTCCCGCAATCATGTTATATTTTAATATTTTTTCCAGTTCGGATTTTCCACTATCCGTGGTTAATTTATCCAGTTTCTTTTTATCCAATTTCTCGAACGCCTCGTTGGAAGGAACAAAAACAGTAAAAGGGCCTTTTTGCGCAAGTGTTTTGTATAGCCCTGACTTTTCAATTAATGTTAAAAACCTAGAATTCTGTCTCGAATTTGTCAGATTTTCAACAATAGAATTCGTTACAAACATCACGGTTCCGTCTTCAAGCAATTTTGTATTCTTGTCGTTGGCGGCAAGGTTTGCTTTGATGGTGTCTTTGGTTGCTGTACCTGTCGATGATTGCGAATTTGTGGAACTCTCAGTGGCCTTGTTGGCCCTATTGCACGAAGAGGCTAATAGGAATAAAGATATAACGGCACAATAAAATGAGATTATTTTAGACATGGCAACTTTTATTATTCATCATAAACCAACCTGGAGTTTAAGAATAACAATGCAAAATACGGCAGAATCATTCATTTAATGAAATCCTGGCAAGGAAATCTTGATTCAATACAGTTCAGGTAGCCTGTCAGGGTGAGAAAGGTGAACGAGAAGAAACCTAAAACTGTGATTTAAAACAAAACCTTACCGTAAACCATTATATGTTAAAGATTAATTGAAATCAAAGCAATGCCTCTCAAAAAAATCCAAACCACATGTTGTATCGCCGGGGGTGGGCCTGCAGGTATTATGCTTGGATTTCTTCTGGCCCGGGCGGGGATAGAGGTCATTGTAATAGAAAAGCACAAAGATTTTTTCAGGGATTTCAGGGGTGATACGATTCATCCTTCCACATTTAATCTGATGAGTGAACTGGGTTTGTTGAAAGAGTTTCTAAAGGTGCCACATCAGGATTTTAAAGAAATGAGCGTATTGGTTGAGCAAAACGAGGTAAAAATTGCCGATTTCAGGCATCTTAAAACAGCACATGCCTTTCTTGGTTTAATGCCCCAGTGGGATTTTCTTAATTTCCTGGTTCAGCAAGCTAAAGAATATCCCGGGTTTAAATTGATGATGGAGACAGAAGTAAAAGACCTTATTGAGAGTAGAGGTACAGTTAAAGGCATTAAAGCCCAAACCAGAAAAGGCAGTGTAGAAATTGAAGCCCTGTTGGTGATAGGAGCAGATGGCAGGAGTTCTGTGGTACGGGAGGCAGCGAAATTAAAAATTATTGATTTTCATTCCGCAGTAGATGTGCTTTGGTTTAAGCTATCAAGAAATGAAAATGAGACAAATGTGCCATTTTTCCAGGTGCATAATGGACGGATTTTGGTTTTGTTTAGCCGGGATAAATATTATCAATGTGGTTATGTGTTACCGAAAAACGGAACAGCAAAATTAAAAAGTAATGGGCTTATTGCTTTTAAAGGAAATATTACGGAAGCGGCACCCATGGTAGCTGACCGGATTGATGAAATAAAAAACTGGGAGGACTTTAACTTGCTGACGGTTAAAATTGACCGGCTCAAGAAGTGGTATAAACCTGGTTTATTATGTATTGGCGACGCGGCACATGCCATGTCGCCTGTAGGCGGGGTTGGTATAAACCTGGCTGTACAGGATGCAGTAGCTGCTGCGAATATTTTGTATCCCTATTTAAAGGATGATAAATTGAGTGATGTAGAGCCGTTAAAAGCAGTTCAAAACAGGAGAGAATTTCCAACTGCGGTCACACAAAGGCTACAAAGATATATGCAGGATAATATCCTGAAAGAGATTATTTCCAGGGAGAAAGCAACCCAAAAAACACCCCTTTTATTCAGGTTGTTTAAAATATTTCCTTACATGCATTTCCTTACAGCGCGATGGTTTGGCCTGGGTATCCGACAAGAGCATGTTCAAACGCCCGAGGTCAAATAACAGCAATTACTTTTAAGTAAATGAATATTTATCGTAATATTGCGATAAATATTAATCTTCTATCATGGGAACTACAAAGGTTGAAGAATTTGAAGTGGCAGAAGTAAGGGCCTCTGAAATTGCTAAAGCAATAGGGCACCCTGCCCGAATCGCTATACTTAACTATATCATTTCTAAGGATGAATGTATTTGCGGCGAGATCGTGGATGAATTGCCATTAGCACAAGCCACTATATCGCAACATTTAAAGGAATTAAAAAGAGTTGGATTGATAAAGGGAAGGATATCCGGCGTAAAATCATGCTATTGCATCAATGAAAAAGGATGGAAAGAAGCAGAAGCTGTTTTTAGCAACCTTTTCGCAAGTTATAGGCCTATTAATGAATGTTGTGAACCAGATGGAGAGTGCTGTTAGTCAAATGAATATGAGAAAATATTTCGCTGAAGTCATCGGAACTTTCGCCCTGGTTTTTTGTGGTACCGGGGCCATCATCATCAATGAGGTAAATGCAGGATCAGTCACCCATCTTGGCATTGCTTTAACTTTCGGGCTGATTGTCCTGGGGATGATCTATGCATTGGGAGATATTTCAGGTGCGCATTTTAATCCTGCAGTTACTATTGGATTCAGTATCGCAGGAAAATTTCCAGTAAAAGAAATTATCCCATATTTGATCAGCCAGGCTTTGGGTGCTTTTGCTGCAAGTGCCATGTTAAAGTACCTTTTTCCTCAGAGTTTATTTCTCGGTGCAACAATCCCTTCAGGTCCTGATATCCAATCCTTTTGGCTGGAGATACTATTAACTTACTTTCTCATGCTGGTGATCATCAGGGTCGCCCATGGCTCTAAAGAGACAGGCATGATGGCGGGCATTGCGATCGGGAGTATCATAGCCCTTGAAGCAGCTTTTGCCGGCCCTATTTGCGGAGCTTCCATGAATCCGATGCGGAGTCTTGCCCCGGCTATTGTATCGGGTCAAATGAACGGCCTATGGGTCTATCTTACAGCTCCTTTTATTGGTTCTATCCTGGCAGTTTTATCAAACAGATACCTTTTAACCAACCCAAAATCAGAATGAAGAAAAGCATCCTTTTTGTCTGTATTGAAAATGCCAACCGCAGCCAGATGGCCCAGGCTTTTGCCCGCATGTACGGTGATGATAAAATTGAAGCATATAGCGCCGGGTCAAAACCTTCGGGAGTGATCAATCCAAAAGCAATAGCCGCGATGAAAGAACTTGGTTATGATCTTAACACCCATGACTCCACAAGCCTTGATGATATGCCCGATATACAATATGACTATGTTGTAACCATGGGATGTGGTGACGCCTGTCCCTATGTAAAGGCCAGAAATAGAATAGATTGGGATATACCCGATCCAAGAGATATGGATGCACAGCATTTTGCATTTGTGCGGGATTTTATTGGCCAGAAGGTGAAGAAACTTCTGAAAGAAATGAAGTAAAAAAAGCCTTTCCTGAAATCAGAAAAGGCTTTTAAAAATGGGTGGAAGATGGGGTTCGAACCCACGACCCCTAGAACCACAATCTAGTGCTCTAACCGACTGAGCTACATCCACCATGTAAAATGGAGCGCAAAGATACAGGAAAAATTTGAAAATGTGGGGGATTTGAAAATGTAGCCTGCCGTATGATAAAAGACAGAATACACGGAATTTAAAAAAGATGGTTAAACTTGCATTTTGAAAGTGATCTTGTTATATTTGTAATGGAATCCAGCTATTATCTTATTTGTTAACTTCTTAAATTAATCAAAATGAAAATTGTACGCGTTCAATATGTTGCTAAGCCTGAGTTCGTTGCACAGAACAAAGAAAACATTTCCCAGGTAATGAAAGACCTGAGAGAGATCAATAACCCCGCTATCAAATACACAACATACCTGGCACCAGATGAGGTATCATTTATGCATTTTGCGCAGTTTGAAAACGATGATGCTGAACAGGTTTTGATCAATCTCCCTGCATTTAAACATTTTCAGCAAGAGCTTAAGGCACATGGTATTGATGCGCCACCAAAGACCGAACATTTATCAATGGTTGCTTCAAGTTGGGATATTTTTTAGTTCAATATCTCACTTTAACGGATCATGAATTTCCCGGTCAGGATTTCCGTTTTTCCGATAATCTTTGCAAAATAAACCCCGGAAGGGTAGGCGCTGATATCAATTTCCTTTTCAGGATTTATTTTGGTATCCGTCAACTCTTCAGTAAACATGGATTGCCCTTCAACATTAATGATTTCCAGGAGGCAATTATTCTCTTCGGTTT
>JABDEJ010000067.1 GCA_013287095.1 Bacteroidota bacterium
TTTTACGCCATACAATCAGGATGGGGTCAATGATTATTTCGCACCACAAGGGGTTTATATTAAGACCTACGATATGAGGATATATAACAGGTGGGGAGAACTCATCTATTCAGAGCAAATCCCCCTGCCCCCTTTAAAAGGGGGAATTATGTCCCAACCTCACGGTTGGGATGGGACGTACAAAGGCGAGTTTGTTCAGCAGGGGGTTTATATCTACCTTATAACAGTCACGGACTACAACGGCAAGCAGAGCTATTTTAAAGGGACGATTACGATGTTTGAATAGTTTCAGTCATCAGTTGGCAGTCATCGGTCAACAGTAATGAGTGTTTGCAATAGATTCGGATGTAAAGTGTGGTTACTGTTGACTGCTGACTGCTGACTGCTGACTGTTGACTGCTGACTGTTGACTGTTGACTGCTGACTGCTGACTGTTGACTGTTGATTGTTGACTGTTGACTGTTGACTGCTGACTGTTGACTGTTGACTGCTGACTGTTGACTGTTGACTGTTTCCCCCCTTCCAAAAAAAAATCCTCAAACAAGGCACGATTTTGGCTTTCTAAGTGATATTTTTGCACCAAACGACGAAAAAAACGTAAAAATGAGAAGTGTTTATTTATTTATTTTAATGATTTTTCCGCTCACTTACAGTGCTTTGGGCGCTGGTACACCAGAGGGCCACGATATCCGGATCACGATCAAAGGATTGAAAAAGGATACCCTGGTACATATTGGCAATTATTATGGGGCCAATCGTTATGTTGCACAGGATTCCGCCAGGGCTGATGCAAAAGGTATGCTGCATTTCAAAGGCGACAAGCCACTTCCGGAAGGGGTTTATATTTGTACCTTCCCGAAAGGCTATTTTGATTTCCTGGTGACAACACAGTCATTTTCTCTCGAAACGGATACCACTGCGCCGGAACTGGACATGAAGATAAAAGGCTCGGAAGAGAATTCTATTTTTTACCAGTATCACAAATACACGGTAAGCCTCGGGAAAACGGCTGACTCTATCCAAAAAATCCTGTCAAAAAGAAAGAATGCCGATAGTGTTAAAATGCTCAGGGGCAAACTTATGGTATTGGACAAAGGTGTAGATTCGTTCCGGACAGCATTTATGGCAAAGTACCCTAACAGCTTTTCTACCAAACTGTTAAAATCGCTTCCTCCGCCTCATATCCCCGATACACCCAAACTTCCGAATGGACAAAAAGACTCTACCTTCCCATACAGGTATTATAAATCACATTATTTTGACAATATCGATTTCTCAGACGGACGGATCACCAGGACACCGTTCTTCGAAGGAAAACTGAAAGATTACTTCAAAGATCTGGTTGTGCCAATGCCCGATTCGATCATAAAAGATGCAAGTACACTCATTGAAAAGTCGAAAGCGAACGATGATATGTTTAAGTATGTACTGTCATGGATTGTGAACCATTACGATGAATCACAGTACATGGGCATGGATGCAGTTACATCAAACCTGATTGAAACCTATTTCCTTACAGGGCAGGCAAAATGGGTAACCCCAACCCAGATTACCGGTATGCGCAAGCGTGACAGTATTGTATCACATCTCCTTATTGGCAAAACAGCCCCTGACCTGTACCTGACAGACAGCAGTGGAAAAGTGATAACGCTATACAGCATGCACAACAAGTACACTATCTTATATTTTTGGGATGCTACCTGCGGGCATTGTCAACATGCGACGCCTATCCTCCATGAATTCTATCAAAAGAACAAAGAAAAATATGGTTTTGGGGTATATGCGGCTACAATAGAGCGTAAGACAGTGGACTGGAAGAAATACATCAATGAACATAAAACAGGAGATTGGATAAATGTCTGGGACTCTTATACGGTGACAGATTTCAACAAGATGTACGACATATACAGCACCCCTGTTATCTATATCCTTGACAAGAATTTTAAGATCATTGCCAAAAGGCTTGATGTCACCCAACTTGATGACTTCTTCAAGCACCTGGAAAAGAATGAAAATTCAGGTACCATTAAGATGGCACAGCCAGACGATGACCCAATGCCTGGTGTCAAGCAATAAACAGAAGGTTCATTGAAATTTATTCAATGGGGCTAAATGCCTATTTTTGTTCTTTCTGCTTATTTGAAACGCGTACTCTATATAATCTACTACTGGCCACCTTGCGGGGGAATAAGTGTATTACGCAACCTTAAGTTTGTCAAATATTTCAGGGAATTCGGATGGGAACCTGTGGTATTTGCTCCTGAAGATGCCAATTACCCAGTGATAGACCCTACTACCGCTAAGGATATCCCTCCAGGCACCGAGGTCATCAAAACAAAGGCCGTAGAGCCATTTGCGATTTTCAACCTGCTGCAGGGTAGAAAAATGGACAGCCGGGTAAAAGATGTTTTCCTTGTAAGAGAGGCAAGGCCCGGCATTATGCATAAATTAGGGGTTTGGGTACGGGGCAATCTTTTTATCCCTGACGCCCGAATGCTTTGGATCAACCCTTCGGTAAAGTACCTGCGTAAGTACCTGAAAACGCATCATATTGATGCCATTATATCTTACGGCCCGCCGCATTCTACCCATCGGATTGCCTATCGTATCCATAAAGAAACAAATATTCCATGGATCGCTGATTTCCAGGATCCCTGGACCCAGATTGACTATTTTGAAAAATTCATGTTAACTGATTTTGCCCGCAAAAAGCATCAAACCCAGGAAAAGGAAGTACTTGAATCAGCGGATAAAGTGGTAATGGTAAGCCCTTCATGGCGGAAAGACATGGCAGAACTTGGAGGACGCCCTGTCGAATATATTCCATTTGGTTATGATGAAGATGATTTCAGGAATACAACCCCAAAAGACAATGGAAACAAATTCGTTATCAGTCATTATGGCACCCTGGGAACAGACCGCAACCCGGAACAATTATGGACTGTTTTGGCTGAAATGATGTCGGAAGTGCCTGGTTTTGAGTCTCATTTGTTGATTGATCTTGCCGGGGTTGTTGATTACAGCGTTTTTCACTCCATAGAAGAATCAGGACTAAAGGATAAGCTGCGGTATGTTCCTTTTATGACCAAAGATAAAGTCATTGAGGGTATGCTTGGATCTGATGTGCTGTTACTATTGCTCAATAAAGGCTTTGGGGACTATAATGTCAAAGGCCGTATTCCGGCCAAATTATTTGAATACCTTGGTAGTAAAAGGCAAGTACTTGTTATCGGACAGGCAGACAGCGATGTGGCGAATATAATATCAGAGACAAATGCCGGATTAACCATCGATTATGACAATACTGAAGCTTTGAAATCAAACCTGATAAGATTTTATGAAGCCTGGAAAGAAGGCAAACAACTATATAGCCCGCAAAACATTGAAAAATACAGTTTTAAAAACCTAACGGGCCAGATGGCGGCTTTACTTGATGAGATATCATCAAAATAATAGAAACTAACAGTCTCATTAGTTGTTATGTATAATATTGGCCTCACCCTCGGCCCTCTCCTAAAGGAGATGGAGTAAAATGGCTTTAAATTTGCAGATGATCATTAAAAAACAATAATATGGGACGCAAGAGAAAAAACAATGCTGTAGCCCAGGTACATCCTGAACTTAAAGGACTTGATTTGAAAATAAATGAATTCGGTGAAATCATTTCCAATATAGATGTGGATAAACTCAATGAGTTTCTTACCAAGACCGTACCCGATAAAAAACTGATAAACAGGTCTGACGACAAGTACCAGCAGGAGTTCAAAGAGCTTGGCCTGGGTGGTGATGAGGATGAGGAAGAAAACCTGCTTGAAGAAGAAATTGAAGAAGATGAAGATAATCCGGATGTCATCCTTGGAGATTTGGATGATGAGGATATTAAGAAATAGAAATATCTTCTATTTCCCCATATTCAATTTCTGTTCATAAAACCCAATCAGTTTCCCAACAAGAATTTTATTTGAATATTCTTTTTCAGCGAGTTGTCTTGCATTTTTACCGATACGGTTGGCAAGATCCGGGTTATTAATACATTTTTTGATGGCGTTGATGAATTCATCGGGTTCGTCTGCAATTAATATATCTGTTTCATCTTCATAATCAATACCTTCTGCCCCAATACTTGTTGAGACAATGGTTTTACCAAGCGCCAACCCTTCTATAATTTTGATCCTCATGCCGCTGCCTGATAATAGAGGCACAACCATAATGGATTTGCTGTTCATAAAATCAACGGCGTTTTCCACTTCGCCCACTGCTACAACCCCTACCCTATCAAGTTTATTAAGCCAATCAGGCATGTTGCGGCCCGCTATATAGAATTTCAGTTTGGGGAAAGCGGTATGTAACTTAGGCCAGATTTCTTTTAAAAACCATTCAATGCCTTGCACGTTTGGCATCCAGTTTAGAGCCCCAAGATGAAATATCCCCGGCCAGTCTTTTTTAGATTTATCAATAACATAATCTTCCAGGTCTAACCCGGCAGGGGATACAAAAACGGATGCATCGGTATTCATTGCCTCAAATAACTCAGCATCCACACTGGTAATCGGAATAAGAAAATCAACCTTTTCAATTGCCTTTGCTTCAAAATGAAGGAGACGCTTTGTAAGGATATTCAAATACATCCGCTTGACCGGGTTGCGTTCAGAATCTGCCAGTCTTTCCCATACCAGGTATTCCAGGTTATGTGCCCGCAGTGATATTTTTGCTTTGCTGTACTTTCTGATAGTATCAATATAAAGGCACATATGAAGCCCTTCTATCTGTATAATATCAAAAATCGTATTGCTGGAGGATTTTAACCAGCTCCTTTTCAAATTCCCGGCTATAAAAACGTGAAATATGATATGATTTCTGTGTAAAAAAAAGATTTACAGCAGCATTCAATGCCTTAATATCAGTATTGATATCAATAAATTTATATGACCAAAGGTCTTTTAATAGCTTCGGAACATCCTGCGAGTCAACATGATGCTTACGGGTATTAAGACATAGAAGATGAAGCTCCTGCCCTGCATGGTAAAAACCTTTTGTCATATTAAGCATGGCAATGGCACCGCCATCATTTGGAGGCCAGGGTACACGGTTGCATATCTGTAGAATTCGCATAATTAGGAGACAGGAGTCAGGAGTCGGGGGTTAGCGTTGGATCGTCCTTTTCTTTCTTAATCATAGCAATAAGGCGTTTCAGGAAATTCCTGTAATTGAACGTAACAGAGTCCCTGTTTGCCCTGTAAGTTAGATACAAACCTATGGGCAGCAATACTATTGTTGATATCCACATTCCAGTGAACACCCCAATGGCGCCTTCCCTGGCAGCACGCTCACCGATAATAGAGATGACATAATAGATCAAAAACATGAAAATAGCTACTACGGTTGGATACCCGATTCCGCCCTTGCGAATAATGGCACCCAATGGAGCGCCGATAAAAAACAATGTGAGACAGGCGATGGAAAGCGAAAATTTGCGATGCCATTCTATTTCGTACTTCCTGATTTCCTTGTCTGAATTGTCGAGTTCTTCTGTGTAAGAATGGAACATGGTACTCAGCGATCTGGCTGTATTTTCGGCTCGAACAACAAAGTGCTTGGGATCATTGGTTGGAACAGAATATACAAATGGTTTATTGGCTAAAGTAGATGACATCTTTATGGTCTTTGTATTGTCTTTGATGGCAGATGGATCTCGAGTCGCGAACAAGAATTGTTTCGCAAAACCAATATCCGCAATGGCTTTTCTTTTCCTAAGCGTTTTTAATGAATCCACATAATATTGCAACTGGTTCAAATTAAGCATCACCGAGTTTTCCTTGAATAGGTTTTCATCTGTTCTTTTTAACTTAAATTCAAGAAGATCAAATTTAAGCTCATAAGTTTTGAACGTAAGCCTGCTCGCGGGGTCAGTGGGATGATGACCTTCTTTGTCATCCCTCAATTCCTCATATCTTGCACCATCATTTAGTTTTAGAGCAAGCCATCTCTGGTCGGGGCTAATCGACATTTCTCCTGATTTAGCAATAAGTACGACATCATCACCGCGTTTGTTAGTATGATCATATATCGTAACACCTTCTATTTTCTGGGATTTTTTATCCTTTTTGTCTATGTGGATACTGTAATCATCTATGCCATTATAAAATACCCCTTCTTTTATATCAAGGGCCGGCCTTGCCTGACGAACATCCCATAACAGGCTTTGAAACTTGAGATTTGCAACAGGAATGAGGTTATTTGAAAAGAAGAAATCTCCGATAGCAATCAATGAAATCAGTGTGATAAGCGGCACCATGATCCGTGCCAGGGATATTCCGGCACTTTTCAAGGCTACCAGCTCATACGATTCTGCAAGGTTGCCAAATGCCATAATAGATGAAAGAAGTATCGCAAGCGGCAAAGCTGTCGGCACAAAAGAAGCTGAAGCAAAGAATAACAGTTTAAGGATGACATACCATTCCAATCCTTTGCCAACCATGTCATCCACGTATGTCCATAAAAACTGGATGAGGATCACAAACAACACTACAAAGAATGTTGCAATGAACGGCCCCACAAAAGTGAGTATGGTAAGATTGAATATTTTTTTCAAACCTGTTCTAAACTATTTTCACACAAATACTAACGTTCACTTATTGGCCAACGTATTATTCACATGCGAAATTAAGGGATATGTTTGACAAGGGGGCATTGGGAAATGATCAATGACCAATGATCAATGATTAATGATCAATAATCAATACTATTAACTTTCGAAAATTTACTCCTCGACATAATTCGTTAAAATATTTCTACATTTACGAAGCGTTAACTGCACAAACCTATGAATAACTTTAAAATTACACGCCTTGGCATTTTTATATTCTTAATATCTTTTTCTGCATCTGCACAAAATAAATTTGTTGACAGCATTTTTAAAAACAATAAATTAAATGCAGGTATCGAAGCTGGATATTATTACTATGGTCCATTGGGTGGTAGTGTTATTTTATTGCCATCAATATTAAGCGTCAGGAGACCTCTTCAAACGAATATCAGGACTACCTGGGGACTTAATCCTAATACGAGCAACGATAACCTGCTTTCTGATAATCCGCTTAAGCACGCTGCCGGCTATGTGACCTTGCATTTATGTGATTATGTCAGTAAAAATGTTGATATCCTGGCTTCTATCACGGGCGAACTACGTGGCTCTTCTTATGGTGTATTTAATACAGGAAATACAATTGTATATCCCCAACTTCGGTTGCGTTACCATGACACATTTGATGTATTTAAAAGAAAACTGGCATTTACATTTTCAGGAGGCAACTATAATAACATACGGATTGACGAAGGGCTTACGTACTATAATATTGACGCACAGGCATTTCATATTTATGCCAGTTATGGTGGATTTACATACGAACAAATGCATATTGCGGACCTTTTGTACAGTATAGGCCTTAATATAGATGATGCCGTAACGCATTCTTTTTATTACACCAGCCGCAAAGGTAGAAAAGGCGAAATATGGAGATTTGGTATCGGATATGATGTTAACGATATCATATATACCTACAATCCAATAACCGGTAGTTATTACCAGCAATACAATTCGAATCAGTATTTCCGGAATTTCTATAATGCATACATAGCCCTCATCCCCGATTCCTCCTCACGGATTTATTTTCAGGTTTCGAATCTCGCCGGAGGACAGATTGATGAAGCAAATTCCAATGCATTTCTCCTGGGCGCAAAAAAGGAAATTCATCAAAAAAACTTCAGGATATTTTGTCGCGGTGAAATCAGGTATTATGGAAACTATTTTAAAGAAGATTTAAATGAAGACGTTGTATATTACAGAAATACCACACAAGGGGCCGTCGCAAGTACGCCCGCTAGTTACGGAAATTCAATTGGCCCTAATTTATATCCACTCCGTAATTATGAACGCCCTTTCAGTCAGTTTGCTGCATTTACGGAAGAGCAATTTAACCCTTATAGTATCGCAGGCGCGGCTTTGTACCTTGATTGTGATTTCAGGATCTATAAACAGATCTTTTTTAAAGTTAATCTGGATATTAACTACATGACCTGGTTTTCCCCTTATGCGTCGCTTTCACAAATTCCTAATTCAGCTTCCTTTACATATCCTTTTTATAAGACAGGATTTCTATTTCAGCCGGCAAAAAATGCAAACCTTTTCATCGGAATTACCAATAAAGGAATGAACCTCGACAATACTTACCAGACATTTTATTTATTAAAAGACCCTTATTTCTATTTCGAAGTAACCAAAACGGTACAAGGATTCCTGGAGCGGTGATTTTTCATATTTTATGGCAAGGTGGCAAGAAAAATACTAATTTTGATGTATATATTTCTGCCTGATGCACGAAAAGGAAACACTTGAATCACTGACCGATGCCCTATTTTACTCTACCACCGAAGGGATAATTATAACCAACAGGGCTGGCGAGATCATCAAGATCAATCAGAGCGCAGAGAAGATGCTTGGATATAATCATGATGAACTTTTAGGGGAAAAAGTGGAGATGCTTGTTCCCAAAAGAGTCGTTGATAAACATGAGGGATATCGGGACGGCTTTAACGCCCATCCAAAAGCAAGGTCAATGGGGATGGGTATGGATCTATATGCCGTACGAAAAGATCAAACCGAATTCCCAGTAGAAATAAGCCTGAGCTATTTTAAAAGGGGGGATGAAAATTATGTGATTAGTTTTATTATTGATATTACCCACCGCAAGAAAGCCGAAAACGATATCCTCGAAGCCAAGACCAATCTTGAAATCTATGCAGAAGAGTTGAAAATGCTTCACATGGAAAGTGAGCAAAAGGTCATTGAGCGTACAGCGGAACTGGCAGCTGTCATAAAGCAACTTGAAATTACAAACGATAACCTTGTGGGCGAGATGGCAGCTGCAAGACTTGCCAGGGAAGAAAAAGATAAAAGTCAACAGATATATTTCACTATTGGTGAAAATTATCCAAATGGATTTATCGCCGTATTCAATAAAAACATGGAATATGTCTTTATTGAAGGTCAGTTGCTTAAAGACCTTCATATTTCAAAAGAAGAACTATTGGGAAAGAGTTTTAATGACCATTTTTCTTCAGGTTATATTAATTACATCAACCAGAATTTTCAAAAGGCTTTCAATGGGGAAAGGACTGTTTTTGAAATGGTTTTTAATGACAGATACCTGCAGTCTTATGCGCTGCCACTCGCTGATAAAAATGGACAGGTGAACCAGGTAATGCTGGTAACACAGGACATTACTGAGCGGAAAAAAGCAGTTGAAGAAATGAGCAACGCCCTCGAAAAAGAAAAAACGTTGAATGAGCTTAAATCACGCTTTGTTTCTATGGCCTCGCATGAGTTCAGAACGCCTTTGGGTACCATACTTTCTTCTGCAAGTCTTATCAGTAAGTATAAAAGCGAGGATGATGAGGACAAAATGGTTAAGCATGTATCCCGCATAAAGTCTGCAGTGGAAAACCTGACGGGCATATTGGATGACTTTCTTTCCATCAGCAAATTGGAAGAGGGCAAGGTAAACTATAGCCCCTCCACAGTTAACATCAGAGAAATATGCGAAGAAGTAAAAGAGGAAATGCAGGTAACCGCAAAAGAAGGTCAGGATATCATTATTCAGAATAATGGCACCATTGAAACAATTGTCATTGATCGGCATATATTGAAAAATATCCTAATCAACCTTACCTCAAATGCCATAAAGTACTCTCCTGAAAATGAAACAGTTTTGATTCAAACTGATATCAATAAATCAAAATTCACTATCAAGGTTACAGATCATGGCATTGGCATACCAAAAGAAGATCAAAAACATTTATTCGATACATTTTTCAGGGCTGGAAATGTTTCCAATATCCAGGGTACCGGCCTTGGCCTCAATATTGTTAAAAAATATGTGGACCTGCTGGGAGGCACCATAAGCTTTACAAGCGTTTATGAGAAAGGGACTTCTTTTACCATTGTAGTGGATATTGAAAACCTCAAAGCACGTGAATCCATGGAACCGAGAGACGCGAATAGCTCCGGATTTGGCGGGGATAAATTATGGGCTGGGCTGGAATTGTAAATTATCTCCCGAATGGCCTGACCCCTAATGCCTAACGCCTTTTAATCTATATTCTCATCCAAAAACTTATTCCCTTTGCTCAGGTTGGCCTGATTTTCTTCTGAATCTTCTGTCAGTGTATATCTTGATATTTCTGACTCTGAAGAATGAGGTATGTTTTTGAGCTTGATCTTTTTGCGTTTATAAGCAGGCTCACGTTCCATATCATCAAGCCCCTTATTGGTTTTGATGGTTTCGCTATACTGACGAATACGCTGCAGTTTGTTTTCGTCGGATTCTTCACGAGCCGGCTTCACAAAAGATGCTTCCAGTTCATCAATGATGGGTCTGCTTTGCTGAGGCTGTTGTTGTTGTTTCAAAACAGGCTCAGAATCCCTGACATCCTGCACTGTCCAAAGATTTGATTGTACAAATGCCTTTTCTGCCGCCGTTTTGGCAGTCTCAATTACCGGCTGCTTTGCCGGTTCCGGCTGTGGGTTATGAATAGGATCATCATCAAGATTTACAACCTTTTTAGCTTCATTGCCTTTCAGCACACGGCTTTCAAACCCTGTAGCTATCAGCGTCACCATGATTTTTTCGCCCAGTGCTTCATCATAACAATGTCCCCAGTTCATATCTGCATCTATACCCGCTTCTTCCTGGATATAGTTGGTAATAATCGTGATTTCATCCATCAGTATCTCGTGTGTTCCTGATGTGATGTTCAATAGAATATGGCTGGCACCATGTATATCGCTATCAGCCAACAGAGGCGAGTGTAGAGCGCCTTCGACAGCTTTTATCGCGCGATCTTCACCATCAGCAGCAGCAGAGCCCATAATCGCTACGCCGCTGTTTGACATAACCGCTTTTACATCTTCAAAATCCACGTTTATATAGCCTGACCTGGTAATGATCTCTGCAATTCCTTTAGCTGCAGTAGCAAGGATATTATCTGCATGTGCAAAGGCAGCACCAATGGCAAAATTGCCATACATCTCCCTGAGTCTTTCGTTATTGATAACCAGGATTGTATCTACATTTTTGCGGAGATTTTCAAGTCCTTCTGTTGCCTTGTTTTTACGTTTCGGACCTTCGAAACTGAAAGGACTTGTTACGATCGCTACCGTAAGAATGCCCATCTCTTTGGCAAGCTTGGCAATGACAGGTGCAGCTCCGGTTCCGGTTCCGCCACCCATACCTGCGGTGATAAATACCATTTTGGTATTATTGGCAAATACGGCTTTCAGTTCGTCCATGCTTTCCATAGCCGCCTTTTTCCCGGTTTCAGGATCGGCTCCTGCGCCAAGTCCTTCGGTGAGGCTGTTGCCAAGTTGGATTTTTGTTGGCACCGGACTTGTTTCCAGAGACTGCGCATCGGTATTGCAAACGACAAAATCAACGCCCTTTATCCCCAACTGGTACATGTGGTTCACAGCATTACTTCCGCCACCACCTACGCCAACTACCTTAATGATAGACGATTTCAACTTTGGTATATCAAATTCTAAGTTCATAATTTGTTCATTAAAACTTGTGCTAAAATTAATACTATTTATTCAGAGTAGTCATCAAGATCTTCTTCTTCGAGCCATTTTTTTCCCTTTGCAAAGATAGAGTCAAACCACCTTCTTTTTTTCAAAGGTTCTGAGTTTATCACAACTGTTTTTTCATTCCCGACTTCATGGATTTTCTTTTCAGGCGCAAAGCCTTTTAAAGTAAGACCAATACATGTGGCGTAGATGGGGCTGTTTACTTCTTCAACCATGCCCTGGCTTAAATGTTCGTTCGGATAGCCGATTCTTGCATCCAATCCGGTAACATATTCTACAAGCTGTGCCAGATGTTTCAATTGCGAACCACCACCCGTGATCACGATACCAGCGATAAGTTTTTTCTCATATCCGCTGGCTTTGATCTCATAGTGAACGTGCTCAAATATTTCCTCAACCCTAGCCTGGATGAT
>JABDEJ010000068.1 GCA_013287095.1 Bacteroidota bacterium
AAACATAGTGCTGAACCATTTTGGTTCAAGGCTCATCAGCCACATGAATACCATTACGCAAAAAGTTACCCCAAATAACGGCATAAACCATTCTGCAACACGCATTTGTTTAAAGTAATTCACCAGGCCGCCTTCTGTATCTTCTGCAATGGATGCCTTCCTGATTCTTTGACGTGCCCACCAGAATATTCCGAGAAGTGCCATTGAAAATAGCACAAATGTCCAGAAATTCAATAGCGGTCTCTGATTCTTAAGAACAGAATTATTTAAGATTGCAGGGTCTTCCAGATGCAGCCATGAATAGAGGCTGTAGATACCATAATGTACCCCACCAATAGGGATCATTGAAACGATAAAAAGAACAGCAGTTGCCACGATTCCAACGATTATATAACCTGACATAGCTTCAGGGATTCTTTTGATAACGGTTGGCCAGCTTGCTTTTGCAAGATATTTAATGGACATCCAGGCTACAGCAATTAAACTGAATGCCAGGAAATAAAAATTGCACAACAGGTAGTTAGCCCAAAAGCGTGTTGCTTCGCCTTTATCTACAAAAGAGCCAATGATAATCAGGAGCAGTCCAATGGCCCCTATACTTATGAACAATGTTTTGGCTTTACTGGAAAAGTTGAATTTTTCGACCATAGCTAAGGCTATTATAATTTATGAATTCGCTTTTGAATTTGTTGTTAACTTTTTACTTTCCTGGTTGTGTCAGCTGGTGTTTTTGCTTCTGTTCCTGCTGCTGCCGTCGTTGCCGGTGCAGAACCTGCCGCCGGGCCTTGGGCAGAAAGATATTTCACATAATGAATGATCTGCCAGCGCTGGGTTGGATTGATCATAGGTGCGTGAGAACCCATCAGGTTTTTACCATAAGTAACGGTCTGGTACATTTTGCCTTCAGGTAGGGTTTTTATATAATCAGATGTATAAGCGCCCCAGGATGGTTTCGGGAATTTACCGCTTGCCATTACCGGGCCGTCACCATTACCAAGATGGCCATGACAGTGCCAGCAATAGATATTGAAAAGCTTTTTGCCTTCTGCAAGGTTTTCAGGCGTATTAGGAACCGGATTCATCAAATTTTTTCCTGCTTCTTCGTACCCTTCGTTTGTATTTGGATACGGGTCAATATAATCAGCCTGTCCGCGTGCAACCGTTCCTTTTACAGGCAGCCACATATTCATGTTTTTGAAATACCTGTTGAAAGGGTTCGCGTTAAAGTGATGATCATCATCATTATATTCTGTTTGTGCATCATAAGGGATAGAATGGTACATATCACCTTCAGGGGCATATTCATACCCTGCATCATTTGGGTCATAATGACCAGATCCGGGGCTCCTGTCATGACTAAGCCCGTACATAAATAGCCTGAGAATGAGATAGCATACCAGCAGCACAGCTACGCTGAATACGCTAAGGGTCATAATGGGATATATCTTTTTCATTTCGTGTTTCTCTTCAAAATTAATGGTACAGGCCCTGGGAAATTATGTGAGATAAAGTCTTCGTTGCGAACTTCTACAACGCCATTTTTGCGCATGGTTTCTTTGATTTCTTCGCCACGGCTTGCATCTTCATATATCAATACAAAACGGTCATCTGTTTGCCTAAGATCATATAATACCGGCTCTGCGCCAGGAAACATTCCGCTGATCCAGAAGAAAGTAAAGGTCATTCCCAATGCTGAAAACAATACACTCCACTCAAATAAGATTGGAATAAAAGAAGTTAAAGGCCAGGTTGGCTTTCCACCAATATCTTCTGGCCAGTCAACCCGCATATCATAAGTCATCATCGTCATAGCGCAAAGGAAACCAATGCAACCAAAAACGAATGCGGCCACAGCTAGGTTTGAGCGTTTCACGCCTAAAAGTTTTTCGATGCCGTGCACGGGAAACGGGGTAAAGCAATCCAATACTTTGTATCCCTTTTCGTTTCCGTCCCGTATCGCACTTTTCAGCAAATCATCGTCCTCGAAAATGGCGACGATAGCGGGTGTTCTTTTTACTTTAATCATACTATTTAATACTATGTATATAAATACTTAATAATAATCTACTTATTCGTCTTCTCCACCGCCTTGTTCCAACGGATCCACAAAACCTTCTTCTCCCGGGTTTGAATCATGGGTAGCATATTTATGCCCGTTTCTGGCCTTATCAGCCATCACGAGGTCAAATGCCAGTTGTTGGTTATAATCCTGTCCACCGCGGCCAAAAATTGCTTCTACAGGTTTGCCGCCCCTGGTTGATTTCAAAATTGCTTTTTCTTCTGCAATTGCAATTACAGGAAGATATTTTGCAAACAGAAGAAAACAGGTAAAGAACAAACCGAAGGTCATCACATAGATGCTGATATCAACCCAGGTAGGGGAGAACATTGCCCATGAAGAAGGGAGGAAATCGCGGTGCAAGGCAACCACAATGATTACAAACCTCTCAAACCACATCCCGATATTGATAAAGATCGAAATAACCCAGATAAAGGCAGGGTTTCTACGAAGCTTACGAACCCAGAATACCTGTGGAATGATTGCATTGCAACCAAACATGAAGCACCAGGCCCATCCGTAAGGTCCAAAAACCCTGTTCATAAATGCGAATTGCTCATAAGGATCTCCTGACCACCACGCGATAAAGAATTCTGTCAGATAGGCGATACCAACCAGCGAACCGGTAAGCACCACCACTTTACACATGGCTTCAAGGTGACCGATGGTGATGTATTTTTCAAGTCCCATTACTTTCCTGGCCACGATGAGAAGGGTCAATACCATCCCAAAACCGGAATAGATTGCCCCTGCAACGAAATAAGGTGGGAATATAGTAGTATGCCATGCCGGAATCAGCGAGGTGGCAAAGTCAAAACTTACAATAGAGTGAACGGACAATACAAGAGGGGTAGATACGCCTGCAAGTATCAAAGAAACCAATTCGAAACGGTTCCAGTGTTTTACAGCACCTGTCCATCCGAAACTGAAGAAGTTCAGAACAAATTTTCTTAATTTTTTTGTGGAACGATCCCTTAGAGTTGCAAGGTCAGGGATAATACCAGTGTACCAGAATACCACTGATACGGTAAGATATGTACTGATCGCGAAAACATCCCAGAGAAGAGCCGAGTTAAAGTTTGGCCAGAGTGGGCCTAAATCGTTTGGTAAAGGAAGTACCCAGAAGCCATCCCATACACGACCCATGTGCAATACCGGGTAAGAACCGGCGCAGAATACCGCGAAAATGGTCATTGCCTCAGCAGAACGGTTGATCGAGTTACGCCATTCCTGTCTGAATATCAAAAGGATCGCTGATATAAGCGTACCTGCGTGACCAATACCGATCCACCATACAAAGTTGGTGATGTCCCAAGCCCAGCCGATGGTTTTATTCAAACCCCAGAGACCGATCCCTGTAAGGAAGAAATAAGTCAGCACACAGGCACCGACAATCAGAACCGTCAAAGAAAGTGAGAAAGCCATGTACCACCATTTGGTAGGCGCCGCCTCAGCCGGACCACAGATCTCATTGGAAATGGTCTTATAGTCTGTTTCTCCTACTATCCATGGATCTCGTATCGGGGATTCGTAATGCATCTGCGAATGAGTTTATTTTTGAATTATGATAATTGTTCAGGTGTTGTTCTAACTTTCGATAAGTAAGTGATGTTCGGACGCACGTTGAGTTCCGTAAGGATACCGTATCCACGTTTGTTAACCACCAGTTTACTGATTTCGCTTTCAGGATCGTTCATGTCTCCGAATACGATAGCATTTGCAGGACATGTCTGCTGACAAGCGGTTTTGATGTCGCCATCTTTCAATCCCCTGCGTTCTGTTTTGGCATTCAATTTTCCAGCCTGAATCCTTTGTACACAGAAAGAGCATTTTTCCATGACCCCACGGGAACGTACCACCACATCAGGGTTCAGTACCATCCTCGCTAAAGGATCGGTCATGGTATAGTCGAATTTATCGTTTTCGAAATATTTGAACCAGTTGAAACGTCTTACTTTATAAGGACAGTTATTGGCGCAGTAACGTGTACCAACACATCTGTTATATACCTGCTGATTAAGACCTTCAGAACTGTGCGAAATAGCATTTACCGGGCAAACCGTTTCGCATGGTGCGTTTGAACAATGCTGACAGGTTAGAGGCTGGAATACTACTTTGATATTTTCGTAATCAATTTTGCCATCCCTATCCAGTTTATTGATGTCCTTTTCTTCATCGTGCATTTTGGGATCTTTTTCAGTGTCACCAAAAGCATAATAACGGTCAATGCGCATCCAGTGCATTTCACGTCTGCGGCGAACTTCGTCTTTACCAACCACTGCCACATTGTTTTCAGCATTACAGCTTACCACGCAGGCATTGCAACCGGTACAGGCATTCAGGTCAATGGCCATACCCCAATGGTGACCTGGGAACCTATAGTCCTGCCACATACTCAGCAGTTTATGACCTTCGCCACGCTCATCTTCCGGCTGCCCAAAATCATCATTGCCCATCCTGGCAACAGTAGTTTCGCGAACCAGGTCGCGGCTTTCCATGTGGTGGTGGGTTTGTGTGAATGCCAATGGATAAGTGCCGGTTTTTCCTGAAATGGTCACCGAAGCGCCATCATAGATCACACTATCACCATCAATTTTTGCAAAAGGATAAGCATTAGCCCCTTTTACTTCAGCCAATACTTTGCCGGCTTCTTTTGATATCGTCCTGCCATAACCGTAAGCAATGGCAACGGTATTATATCGTTGGCCTGGCTGGCGAACGATTGGAAGTGTTACTTTATACCCATTGGCAGAAATCTCTACCGTATCTTCATCAGAAAGATTCTTTTCTTCTGCCCACTTAGGGGAAACAAGCGCATAATTATCCCAGCTTATTTTGCTGATGGGATCCGGAACTTCCTGCAACCATGGGTTGTTGGCATCCTTTCCATCGCGGATAGATACCTTTTCATAAAGTACCAGTTCTATGCCTGAATTTGAAGACGGTTTGATACGGCTGGCCGCTGCACTAATGCTAGACCAGTTTGCCGTAGCGATAGAAGCTGTTTTTGTAGCTCCAGTATTCATAAACCCTAATTCGAGTGCATGAACCCAGAAATCTTCAAATGTTTTATGTTCTGTCTGTTTTCCAAAATAATTCTCTTTCCAGAATGCCTGTAGATAATCGTAATAGGCCATCGGAGCATTGTTGACCATCGGTTTTTCCATCCATGTCAACAGGCTTTCCTGAGCCTGACGTGTTACGAATATTGGCTGGATCGTTGGTTGGGAAAGACTCACGTATCCTTCTTTAGGCTGTGCATCTCCCCATGATTCGAGGAAGTGATTGTCAGGTGCCATATATTGGACCTGTTCGCCGGTTTCGTCAATACGATCACCAAAAGAAACAGTTAAACTGGTTTTCTTAACACCGTCATTGAATTTCTGTGCTTCAGGCCAGGTATAGGAAGGATTTACGCCCCAGATAAACAAGGCTCCCACTTTACCTGCATTCAGGTCATTTACCAATGCGATCATATCTTTGTCAGAACCTGTACGCTGGTAAGAAGGCGTTGCAAGATCAATAGTAGTACCAATATTGCCGAGCATACTATTAATAGAAGCCACGATCAATTGATGATCTATATTGTTCGAATCGCTGATAACGATTGATTTTCCTTTATTCGCCCAGAGTTGTTTGGCTGCTGCCTGCAGGGAATTGCCCATCAACTCGAGACTTGAACTTCCTGCTGATGGTTTGCCAGCCATTTCTGCAACATAATTGTGCAAACGGATCAGGGCATCACCATATTGAGAAGGAGAAAGAACGCCACGAAGGTCAGCGTTAGACCCAGTCATTGAAAGCGTGCTTTCAAACTGGATATGGTATAAACCATTTTTCTTATTATCAGAACCCGGGTTGCGCGCTGCACTGTATTGTTTGGTGAATTCAACCGGTGAAAGCCAGGTACCAAGGAAATCGGCACCAAAACTTACCAATACCTTTGCATCTTCTATTTTATAAGTCGGAAGAACTGCCAGTCCGAATGCCTGGTTGTTTGCTTCAATAAGAGCAGAGTAAGATACTGCATCATAAGAAACATGCTTGGTGGTAGGGTATTTGGCTGTAAATTCTTTGATCAACGCCAGAGTAGAAGGACTGTTAACAGTTCCTGTCAATATCCTGATCTGTCCGCCTGAAGCCGCAACAGATTTTAATTTGGCCAAAACTTCTTTATCGAGATCAGCCCAGGCAATTTCTTTTTTGTCTTTGGTAGCAGAAGCCATACGGCCGCTGTCGTATAAACTAAGTACAGTACCCTGACCTACAGAACAAACACCACCTCTTGAAAAAGGCGATTCAGCGTTTCCTTCGATTTTAATAGGACGACCCTCACGGGTTTTTACGATCAGGGAGCAGTTGGATGCGCAACCTGAACAGGTAGTGGCATAGTAGTTTGCAATTCCCGGATCAATTTCGACAGGTTTTATCAGGTAAGGAATCACTTTCTTTACGGGTGTTTTGGTACATGCGGCCAGTAATGCTGCAGCCGAAACGCTGAAACCCATGTATTTCAAAAAGTCACGCCTATTAGCGGTAAGACCCGTTTCGGACTCGCCGAGTACATTTCCCAAAGGAAGTTTTTCGGCAAACTCGTTATAGCGCTGTTTTTCGAAAGCCTCTTCCTTGTGAAGTTCGTCGAGACCCTTCCAGTATTGCGTATTGTTGTTTTCCATTATAACCTGATTATATATCCCGGTTTAAACCTTTATATTATTAATAATGACATTTAGAACATTCTACACCACCCAACTGAGCGATGGTAAAGTTCTTATGTTTTTTCGCAAAATCAAAAGTTGCGGTATAGTATGGGTTGCTGGCATCTACTTTGGTTTCCCTGTGACAGTTGATACACCATCCCATTTCAAGCGTTGATACTTGTTGTACCCTTTCCATTTCCTGAACCCTGCCGTGACAGTTTTCGCAGGCAAGTTTACCTGCATTTACGTGTTGTGCATGTGAGAAGAAAACATGGTCGGGCAAATTGTGAATACGAACCCATTGAACAGGAGTGGGGTGGTTGCCGTACGTCCTGGTATCAGGATTGTAGTCCAGATATTTATAAATCTTTGCAATTTCTGTGGTTCCGTATTGAGGGCCGCTGGTCACAGCATCGTGACAATTCATACAAGTACTCAGAGATGGAATGCTTGCATTTTTTGCTTTGTTGACACCTGTATGGCAATATTGGCATTGGATTCCATATTGACCGGCATGAAGTTTGTGATTGAATTTGATCGGTTGTTCCGGCGAGTAACCAACTTGTGTTCCCAGGTCCTGTGCCCTTTCATAGAGAAATACCACTGACCATATAGTGCCGATAAAAAGAATACCGAGAATTATCAGGGTGAAATTAAGGTTTTCCACAGCCCATGCCCATTGACGGCCTAACCAACCTTGTCCGGAAGTTTGAGATTCAGGTTCTTTATTACTTTCAATTTCTTTTACCCTGCCCCTTACACTTATCAGCAACCATGCTACAAGAATCAAAAGACCCAAAAGAATGATCAGTACTATAACACTTATTTCGTAAGGAAGGCCGAAAAGCCCTTCATTGTTTCCAGCTACCATGCTTTAGCTATTAATGAATTTTGAATATCTGTTTTAATTGAAGTTTCAGTTTTATCGGATACGGAAGGATTATTGCTGACAAGACAATAGTCCTGATGATAGAAATTTTTAATTTGTCCGCAAACTGAACCTTTTACCTCTTTCACTGTTCTAATTCTGAAAGCAGGTAGATAAAATACCCGCTTAAAACAGCGGCAAATTTAGAAGATAATTCAGATTAAAACCTGTTTTGGATTAGCAAATATTAATTTAGATTCAGTCTAAATAAGCTGGGTCTTTTTGATACCCTGATATTTTAAATTAACAAATAAAGCCGCCTTAAATTCATTTTTAAGGCGGCTTCCTTTTTAACAATCAATGAACACGTTAAGTAAGGTTTTCTGCGAACTTTTTATCAATGCAATAAGGTCACAGTCCCTGTAAAAGTATATTGTTTTCCGGAATAGCCGGCAGCCTTTATCACATATACATAAGCATCCTGAACAGGTTCATGTCCCTGGAACCATCCGTCCCATCCTATATTTGGATCGGCAGTCGAGTACATCATCTGCCCCCAGCGGTTGTATATGTTCATCTGGAAACTCGCATAAGCACTGATCACAGGCTGGAATGTATTATTTACTTCTGCTGAAAAATAATTGGGCGCATCGGATCCGGATTTATCAGGATGATGGTTATCTGGCTTAAACACGTTAGGTATATATATCACGAGTTCCGGCTGAACATATACCGTAATAAATGTATCCCCAACACAACCATTTGATCTCACTTCAAGCATTACTTTGAAAACCCCGGTATCTGCATAAGAATATTCAGGATTTTCTAAATTAGATATTGCGTGACTTGAATCACCGAAAGTCCATCTATAAGTTGTTGCCGGATCATTATATGCAATTCCCGTGCTACGCGGATCCAATTTAAACCGTACCTGTGGCAAAGCAATGGTTGTAAACTGCGGTGTTGCAGATATAATCGGTTTCGGCGTTGCATAAACGGTAATCCAACTATTTTTAACAGTATATGCGACACAACCTGAATCTGATATAACTGTCAGTTTTACATTAAATTGTTGGGTGTCTTTTCCATTTGTTACACTATAGATATGATAAGGGTTTATACCCTGGGAATGCGGGCTTCCATCACCAAAATCCCATTCATAGTTCTTTGTAACACTGCTATTTGTAACCCCACCCACAGATACAGTGGAATTGAAGTGAACGGCAAATGGTTCACAGCCCGACCGGTCAGAATTGAAATCAACCACCGGCACCGGGTTGATATTGAAAGAGGCAATTGCAGTATATGGGGCACAATCTCCGCCATTTGAAGCCGTAGCTGTTACCTGGAAATTCCCTGCAAGCAACTGTTGTTGGGTAGGCTGATATAAAACATCCGTACTGTCATTATTCAAAGGTTTGAAGCCTTGATTGCTACCGCCTGAACTCCAGGTCAAAGTAGTAGCGTTGCTTCGTACCGCCTTTATCTCGAAATTGGATTGGCCGGCACAAACATTCGCATTTGTAGTAATGGCAACAAATGGACGCCCGTCCACTTTTATATTATGGCTCACCTTGACATTACATTCGTTTTTATTGTACCCAAGTGTGTAGGTCAATACGTTATTATTGCTATTAACGGTGTCAGCCACTTGAGGATTAAAATACCATGTGCTTCCGGTATTGTAAACTTCGGCGCTTATAGGTGAAGCTGAAAATCCGCCGGCTGAAGCTGGCTTTCCATTTATTGTTGGCAGCAAAGACACCTTGCCATGGTTGACGCAATACTCCCATTCTTTGTCGCTTGTTGTGAAATCAACATTCTGCGGTGCGGGAACTACATAAACGCTATCTGTTTTTGTAGTTGGACATATACTCCTCACAAAATCACCATATACCGTGTATTTCATATAGTGCCAGCCGGGACCTGCTGCCGCTGCATTAAAACTATAACCATACGTGTTATACGTTAATGCATTGGTATTTGTACCGTCACTCAATGACCAGAACCCATTCTGCGGGTTTGCGTACTGACCCATCTGTATTGGACCCGCGTTCAGGCATAGTGAGTCAAGTGAGGTTACTGCTACAATTGGATTGGTCCTGACTCTTATAAACACCGTATCATTATTGCTGCATGATGACCGGCCGTTTGAGGCAGGGTCAATATAAGAATAGATAACACCATAAACGGTGTCTAATACACCTGCTACATTGGGATCAAAAAATACGCTGTCCCTTTTTGAAGAATAGACAAGCGCTTTGGATGGGGTTCCATTCAGAACAAACCAGGTACCACCCGTAGGTGTTACATTCTGGTTGCTCAAAAGATAATATCCGTTTGCGGTGCAAATAGTCGTATCTGGCCCTGCGCTTACCTGTGGCAACTTGCTGATGGTAACTTTTATGGAATCATCTGTGACACATTTGTACTGGTTAAAATAAATATAATGTATCCAGCCCAGTGCAGTATTATTATCGGTTTCTCCCATAATAGAGGGATATAAGAAATTATCAACGATAGCAGATGGGTTCTTTGGATAATACCATTTCCCACCCTGGTGAGCCGGGTCAACATTAGGTGGGCCGGGATAAACTTCGAATGCCGGATCACTGATACATTTGGGCGGAGGGGAATATAGCTTTGGATGTGAAGGTGTATTGACATGTCCTTTTAAAATACCCGTATCTGTACAGGTAATTCCGTGATTACTCCGTCTTATGACTATTTCATAAATGAGTTCTATTCCCGCTGCTTTGAAACTATAGGTTGGGGAGGTGCTTAATATCCGGTTGCTATGTTCCAGGTCAATCCAAAGATAACTTGCCCCTGGCCCGCCTGTTCCAGCGCTTATAGTTACAGAATCTCCATTACATACGGTAGTGTCCCCGTATTTTGCCTGTACCAGGGGATTGAAGAATACATTTACAGTGTCTGTCCCAGCACAGCCTATAGAATCCTGGACGGATACTATATATATACCCGAATCAGCCGCAAAGATGGTATCCCCATGGTATTGATTCCTCACCGTATCTTTACCCAAAATCCAGGTCCAATTTACGACCGGCTCATGTTTTAAGCCTGTCGACAGCATGACTGGATGTCCCCAGCATCCGCGTTGATCCTGACCGAGGTTTGGTTTAGGCAATGGAATCACTTTTACTTTCATTGAATCATAGTTATGGCAACCATTTGGCGTAGGGTCCAAAATATTTACTCTAAAGGCTGTATCATGTGTTATCGTTTCGGTAATGGTTCCCGCCGTAAGCGAATCACCTTTTGAATTTTTAAAATTCCACCATATCTGGTAGGGTTGAAAGGCGCTTACCGGGGTTGCCGTCACACTTATTGTTGGGGAATTGCTGCAAACTTCGGTATCTCTTGGAAGACTTATTCCGGGGAAGTTCGCAATTTTTACACTGTCTTCATAATTGCGTGTGCAGCCATCCGGGCCGGTAATAATCAGAGAATAATGATACGTACCACCTTTGTTATATTGGTAAGTACCTGTGCGTCCTATTATATATAAAGGTCCATAACCGGGCGAACCCTGGCCCACCCATAAATAACTGCTAATTGATGTGGAAGATGTTGCTGACGGACTTGCCTGGAAATAAACCTGGCCACACTTGTTGACTGTGGCAGAATATATAGCTGAAGGTGCCGCAATCACGTATACACTAAATGCTCTGGAAGCCCGTCCCGGGAAAGGGCAATTATTATCTATAGCCGTAGCGATAAAAGTATACGGATAAGACCTCACATCCTTATCAGTTGGATACCAGCAAAATACTGCGGTGGGCCATTTTTGACCATTGGGAATAACCGTGAATGTGGCACCGTCCATCGTTCCGGGATTATTCCAGGATAATTTGACAGTGTCCTGGGGCGCAAGATCAAAAGATTTCACATTAAAACATGTCTGTTTATCCGCACATATTTTCTCAGAATATGTATTACTGCCATTGATTCCCGGTATCACAGGCGGTATGTCGTTAGGGCAATCTACAATTAAGATTTCCATACCTCTCTGTATCTGACCAACCACACGTTCAACTCCCAATGAATCCCTGCGATAAATGGTAACAACGATGTTTAATACCGTATTATCTGTTTTTACTGCTTTGAATTCAATATCCCCGGTCGTGGAATCAAGATGGAAACCATAACAATAAGGCGGTACAAAAGCAGCATCCTTATTTGGCCCGGCAAATATTAAAGGAGCATCTTTTGTATATGGAGGTATGTAAGGAACATCCACACCGGAAGCAGATTGCGGGATACCAAAACTATAAGATAAGGAATCGGCCCTGCCTTCAGCATCCCTGCTGTCATCATCAACCCCCGGGTTGTAAACAATACATTGGTTTACGCAAAAAATACCCACGGGCGGAATCGTAAAATACGGCGAACTCACACATGGTTTG
>JABDEJ010000069.1 GCA_013287095.1 Bacteroidota bacterium
TATTCGCATCCTTTTATGCGATATACAGTGGTGTTTCTTTTCTGACAATCGTCGCCGTACTATTTGCACCAATATATCACCGGTTCCTGCACAGGTTTCACCTATATATCAGCGAGGAAGAAGAAGATGAGGAAGATAAAAATTAAAAGATTAAAAGATTGAAAGAAGCTAAAGAGTGTTTCAACAGCTCTTCAAGCCCTCAAATAATTTTCCATATCTTTGCAGCCCGATTTTTGCGGATGTGGTGAAATTGGTAGACACGCACGTTTCAGAGGCGTGTGTCGCAAGACTTGTGGGTTCGAGTCCCACCATCCGCACATTAAGGCTAAATTGAGTGCCGGGAATAACTTTCCAGCCTTCGTCACGCTTTCAGCTTTTTAATCTCGTATTTTGGTAGCTTTGCACTTAATTAGTTATGGGGTCAACAATTGAAAATAGAGAGCAAATTCTAAGTACGCTACATTCCCAGCAAGAACAATTGAAAGGAATGGGTGCACAATGGTTGGGTTTGTTTGGCTCTTTTGCAAAAGGCAAGCAAAAAAAAGACAGCGATATTGATATCCTTATCGAATTTCAGCAAGGCCAAAAAAATTATCGCAATTTTATTCATATTGCATATTTTCTTGAAGATTTGTTCCAAAGGGAGGTAGAGCTTATCACCCCTCAGTCACTAAGCCCGATAATGAGGGAGCAAATATTAAAAGATGCCCTGTATGTCTCCATCGTTGATTGAATTTTTAAACCATATTAAGAAGGAAACTGAGTTTCTGCTAAGAAATTCCCAAAACATCAGTTATGATGAATTTATTTCGGGTGAATTTACCAGCAGGGCATTTTTGCGAAGTCTTGAAATTATTGGCGAAGCGGTAAAGAAAATACCGCAAGAAATCCGAACTCAATATCCTTTAATTGAATGGAAAGAAGTTACAGGCTTGAGAGACAAATTAATACATCATTATTTTGGAGTAGATTATGAACTTGTATGGGATACTATTAAAAATGATATCCCAAAACTTGATGAAGCTTTGGTCATATTACTTAAAAATTTAAAATAACTATTCAATTACATACAGTTCATCGCCTAACTATTTCATATATAAAATCCTCATATTGAGCAAAGATTGTCTATCAAAGATTAAAGAAACACAATGAAGGCCAGCATATACCGCAGACAAACTTTTAATGCCGCTCACAGGCTTAATAACCCTGCCTGGGACAGTGAAACCAACAAACGGGTTTTCGGACTTTGCAACAATCCTCATTACCATGGGCATAATTATGTGGTGATTGCTAAAATTACGGGTGAAATAGATCCTGAAACCGGATATGTAATGGATGCAAAGGTCATCAAAGACATGATCGAAGACGAAGTGATTGAACCTTTTGATCACAGAAACCTTAACTTAGATGTACCTGAATTCAAAGAAATGAACCCAACGGCCGAAAATATTGTAATGGTAATCTGGAACAAACTCAGGGCAAGACTCGAAAACAGGTTTGACCTTGTTGTAACTTTATACGAAACTGAAAACAATTATGTTGAATACAACGGACAAAAATAAACTGATAACATACGACGAAATCGGTGACAGTCATATCTCTACTTCAACCGATACTCCTCTGCGTGAAGACGCCTTTGAACTGGATGATGAAACGAAAGTGGAACTCATAAGCAAACATTTTAAAGAGATCATGCAGATTATGGGGCTCGACCTGACTGATAGCAGTTTGAAGGGAACACCTGCCAGGGTCGCAAATATGTATGTTAAAGAAGTTTTCAGCGGATTGAACCCAAAAAACAAACCTGCAATTACCCTTTTTGAAAACAACTATAAGTATGACGAAGTTGTCATGGTTCGCGATATCACATTTTATTCCATGTGCGAACACCATTTTGTACCTTTTTTTGGCAAAGCACATGTAGCCTATATCCCCAAAGACAAAGTAGCAGGCCTGAGCAAAGTAAACAGGTTGGTACAGTTTTATGCCAAAAGACCCCAGGTTCAGGAACGCCTCACCATGCAGATAGCCAAAGAAATAAGTGAGCAGTTCGGAACGGAGGATGTAGCGGTGGCTGTTGAAGCTACCCATCTTTGCGTAGCATCAAGAGGTGTTGAAGATGCCACCAGCAGTACCATTACCACTAGTTTTATGGGGAAATTCGCAACCGATGAATATAAGTTGCAGTTTCTGACTTCATTGAAACAAGCTTAGTTTCAAATTAAAAAATTACATATTGCAGGCCAATATTGGCCTGTAACCCTGATAGATCTGCATTGAGATAGGTGCTATTGTTGATATAATAAGAGCCGACATAAATCCCCGATTGGTTTAAAAGTATTTTTTGATTATTGGAATCATAAAGCGGTATTTGCACAAAATTTGCAAAAAGCGCTGCAGTAGCATATAATTTTGTTGACAATTTATATCTGGCGGTAGCTTTTAGTGAAAATCCAAACCCGGCTCCTTTATTATCCAATAAATTAGCCGGAGGGTATATATATTGATTCACTATTGTCCTATTATCAATAGAATAGTCACCGTAAACTTGAACTTCATTAGTTTGAAATGAATTATAAGTAATACCTGCCCCCATGTTTAGTAATATTTTTTTCAAAGGCAGATCATATCCAATAAATAGTGATATAATTTGTATTCGCACGGTTGCATTAATTTTGTACGGAACACTATCGTAACCATGAGATTGCGCTTCTCCTGAAGTATCAATAAATGCAAATTCATTGTTACGTTTGGCATCCGGGATCCAATCATATCCTAAAAATATAGTAAATCTGCTCTTTTTCAAAGGCTTTGCTTCTAGCCACGCAGAAACCAATGGAGTGCCAGCGTAAGGGTTTTTATATAATCCAGTATACGAATAATAACTGTTAAAATCAGTCAAATTAAATCCACGATACCCTCCAGATATCCCTCCCATCAAATGATAATCTTCGAGAGATTGTCCTTTACAAACCATATTAGGGCCGATAATGGAACACAACAAGAAGATAATAAATGCCTTCATGAAATTGGATTTTGATTTTAGTAATAATAAGTGATATTATTATGCTAAGACGCTATTGCGACCATAAAGGTGAGGGAAAAAGACAAAGGCCGGCACAAATTGCCAGCCCCTGCCTATCTACACGAATTGAAATGAAATCTTTTATCGTCTTTTAATTCTGGAAGATGATTTTCTTTTGGATAACGTTATTTCCAACAATGATTTTAAAGAAATAGATGCCACTTGCATTTATATGCAATTGTTCTTTGGTAAACGTAACCTGTTGGCTTCCAAATCCGATCGGGACGTTCTCCTTTAGAAATATTTCTTTCCCGGTCAGATCTATCAGGCTGATACTTCCCGTTTGCATGGACCGTGATTCAGTTTGAAGAGTCACGGTATTATTTGCAGGATTTGGGAATAACGAAACAGATATACCTTCAGGAGCATTACTATTATTAATCCCGGCTACGAATCCGGTACATGCGTTACCCAAAACTGTGTCGCGATTCCCTTGCGAAATGAGTTCTGAGCGCCCAAATGCAAAGGCCCTTAAACGCCATACCTGCTCAGTAGTGAACATACATGGAGAAGGCCAATAGTCCATATAATCTTCAACAAGATCAGGTAAATCGGGGGTATCTGTATGGCAACTATTGATACCAATAGTGGAATTTATATTGGCCTGCAAAACCGGAGGCGTATCTGCGATGTGATCTCCCTGGAGGTCTTGATCATCGCTACAGCCGTCCTGAAATGGGTGGTACAACCCGAAATAATGACCTATTTCATGTGTCAATACCCGTTTGGTTTTACCCACAAACTGGTATCCGATCTCAACCCCATCAATCCAGGGCTCATAGGTAGCGGTCCACGGAAATTCCGCGTACCCGGCAAGTATTTCACCGGGAGGCAAACCCTCTGAACTAATGCTATTCACCACCCATACATTCAGGTAGCGTTTGCTGTCCCACCAGTCCAGTGATTTTACATTATCGCCGGCGCTGTCCGTAAGCGGGGACAATACCCTGTCAATCCCATTGGTACATTGACCCCATGGGTTTACCGAAGCCAGGACAAAGGTAAAATGGGGGTTGCCGATTCTTGACTTGAATATCGACCGTACCCTGTTGGTATCACTGTTCAGTTTGTTATAATCCATATTGAGCCTGGCTACTTCGTCAAATATGGTCTGATCGCTGATATCCTCAGGGCCATGGTTATAGATGATATGGAAACATATAGGGACAATGATTTCCTGCCCTACATCCTCGCCAGCAGTCTTGTTCTGAGCTGTCCTCATCATTTCCATATTGGCATCCATCTGGCGTTGGGCTGTCACCATCTCCGGATGCAGAGTGCTCATGTATTTGTAATACTCGTCAGAACCACAGACGCCCTGGCCTTGAGCGACATTGCCAAAAAATAAAACCGGGACAGCAATTGCGGCAATCAATAATGCCTTGTTTGTTAAAAAGTCAGAAAATTTCATATTAAATATTTATTAAAACTAAAAAATAAGAATAATAACAGATGAATCCGGTTTAATGTAAAACCGCGTCACCCCGGACACTGCCTGTTTAATAATACAGTATCCGCACATCAACAATCAAAAAAAATAAGATATCAGGATTTTGGAGGCGGACTGTGAATATCGAGGCTTATCCGCTGATGATGTTGGACATGCAAACTGCTGATAAAGAGATTCCCTGATAAAACAATATCTGGTGAAAGACAAAAACCTTTCAGGTATTCTTTTAACAGCTTTATTACGGAGCGATGGCCATCGCTTTTATGATCTGTGGCATTGATAGCAGAATCAGATTTTACATGATCGTCAAGACCCGCAACCAGTTGGTCCTCGTCATAATCAGCATAACAATAATAATATACTGAATCACCTACGATTTCTTTGCTTGAAACATCATACATACGTCCCATATATTGAAACTCGTCTTCATCCGTCATCTGGAACCTGGTGTTAGGCGAATTAGTGAGCGAAACCGGGATTTTCACCAGCACGAGTTTCTTTTTAAGTATCCCTGCTTCCATTCCTGCCCTTACCGTACTTTTAATGCACCAGGACATCACAGGATAGGCAATGTAATACCCTGCAAGATTAAACAGGAACAGCAGCGCAAATGATATGGGAACTAACTTTTTCAACACTTTGATTATCGAAAGCAAATGTAGAGAATAATTTTAGCAGACGACAATTAAAAATTTGCCATTTATCAAGTTAAAAAAGGATCTTTTTTATAAAAACAAAGGGCGCATACGATTGGTAATTAGCTATTTATTGAAATACATTTTATTTGAATTATCGGATACGATCTGAAAGGAAATTAAGGAATCATGACATTCCTTCCAAAGACTTAAGATAAAAAAACCTGAAAGTATTTATAAAAAAAACAACCATCAGTAAAAAGATTTGATTGAAGATTCAATACAAACCATCGTTACTGATGACTGTTGACTGATCATTGTTACCTGATCAAGTGCCCAGGACGAGACTCGAACTCGTATACACAGAGTGCACCACCCCCTCAAGATGGCGTGTCTACCAATTTCACCACCTGGGCAAAATTTAAGAGCGCAAAGGTAGGGAAAAAGTTGAAAATTATGTTTGGTGATTTGAAATTAGTCTTAGTTGCTGTTTAGTAAGGCGTAACTTATAATTATTAAGATTTATTCTTTAGTCCCAGAGGGACGACATATTGGTAGAAAATTGGTAAGCGTCATTTTGAAGTGCCATAGGTACGACATATTTCTTTTCGGAATATAGAAAAATATCATCCCTACGGGATTCTAAAAATCATCGTTTGTTTATTTCTACCAATCTGTCATCCCTATGGGATTCAAAACATTGAATCACAGCTAAATTTTCTTATAGAATAACCCTAATTTTATCTGTTTGGCGGAATTACTGGTGGGCCTCCAGGCGGTACGCCGCCATTCATACGGTTTTGCCAGTCTGGTGCCGGTTTTTCTACTACGCCTCCCGCCGTATAATGGCGTAAGGTATAAGTGAATGAGAGCATGAAATAGCGCTGCAATACTGCTGTTCTTACATCATCAACATACGCTGCCGTGACGGTGCGGGCAATGCTCACATTCTGGTTCAAAGCATCAAAAACAAAAAGCTTTATTTCTCCGGCATTGCCTTTGAGGAATTTTTTAGCAATACCGCCATTGACCAGTAAAAGACTCTGGTCATAAGTCCCTAATCCGGTATAGAGTGTATGACTGATTTCGGTATTGAATGTAAATCCCCTCCAGAATATCCAATTGAATTTAAGATCGGCCAGGTGCGTGAAATAGTTTGCATTGGCCTGCGCATTCAGAGTGTTTTTGACAATATTGTACGTGGAATTGTAAGACAGCGTAAAATCCAGGTTTTCACTGATATTACTACTCAATACCACCCCAGGGTTAAGCGCATAAGTATTTGCGTAATTGAGCTGGTAATTTAAAAGACCGGGTGTAGAATTGTAAGACACGCCGCCGTTGAAATTCAGGTTGCTGTTTATAAAATCGAATGGGATACCATAGGTAGCAAAAGCCCGTGTTGACCAATCGTTGTTGAGATTGACAGGATAGGTAAGTTGTGCACCCTTGGCAAGCTTATAGCCACCACTAATTGTAGAGTCCTTGTTTGAAATAATGGTAGAATTCCCTATGTAGTTTTCATTAAGATTCGCAGTAAAAAACAAAAAGAAACTATGCGCTTTGTCCGTATTGGTTTTGCCGTATCTGGCGATAAAAGTATTGTTATAAGACTGCTTAAGCTCGGGATTCCCTGTACTCAGCAACAGGGGGTTAGTGTTGTTTACCACATTTTGCAACTGCGTAATAGAAGGAAGGTTCGTAGATGTCAAATAAAACAATCGCAGACTGCTTTTATCCTCAAATTTTTCATTGAAAATGGCAGTTGGTAAAAAATTCTCATATAAGTAAGACTTTTGACCGCTCGATGAAACCGGGAATGTCTGTGAACCTTCCAGATCTGATACCTGGTAGTTCGCACCAATCATCAAATTTGCAGTTGCACCCCTGTAATGATAGCTTAACCCCGCCTTATTGGTTAAAGTAGTAAAACTATATTCATTTGACAATGCAGAATCAAGGGTCGTGTACTCACCTGTAAGTGCATTAAAGACATACGTTTCCTGGTTCAGGGAACTTTGGGTAAATGAAGGATTGTAGTTCACCTGGATCATGCTTTTATCGCCAATTGGTTCGGTATAGGCCAGGTTGGTACTAATGCTCTGGTTTCGGGCGGGGGCCGAAGCCTGCTGGTTGATGTGTACCATAGAAGTATCCACACCCGCCCTGTAGTATTGATTCACGGAGTGAAGTGTGTCTGATGCTGCTTTAGGATTAACATCAACCCCTACATTCCAGGAAAAGGTCCTGCCCTTTTTTGCAAACTTATGCCGCCACAAAAGATTGGCATTAAAATCATAACCACTGGTGGCCTGGTTGAAAGTATTGTTTGTCGCGCTACTTGTGTCTAAGGGAGCATATAGCGAAGTGCCAACCGTAGAACTACTAACGGTAGCCTGCTGATAACTTATTTTGGGAGTAAATATGAGGGAGTTGGAACTGTCAGCCGTATATTCCAATCTTACATTTGCACGGTGGTTATAATTGTTTGTATTGGACTGGTCATTTTCATTATAAAAGGTCGGAATGTTATTGGTAGCAAAGTACTGCCTGGCTAAGGAGCTTTGGGTATTGTTGTCCGTATTGTTGAAGAAATAACTTGCAGTGATATATGTTTTCTTCCCGATACTATCACTGAAATTGACACCTATTGAATTGGTTTTGTTGATCCCATTCTGCGAACCAACCAGGAAATTATTTGAGGCACCCCCACCATAACCGCCTGTAGGACTGTTAATACCTGCGCCCGCGCGTCCACCACCACCCCTTTGCCCGCTGCTGCCCATGACGCCCAAAAGATCCTGGGTTGCAAAATTTTGCTGGTTAACATTATTGCTAAGGCTGATAACCGATAAACGGAAATTATTGTCAAAATCATTGAAGGTTTCCCCGGCATTATAACGACCATCGGTGCCATAGCCGCCATAGATTTTACCAAACTGCCCGTTTCTCCGGTACTTTTTGGTGACGATATTTATGGTTTTCTGAGAATTGCCATCATCAAATCCAGTAAAAGCCGCCTGGTCGCTTAGTTTGTCGTAAACCTGCACTTTGTCAATAACTTCAGCGGGCAGGTTGCGGAGTGCGGTAGTAGGGTCGTCCCCGAAAAAAGGTTTCCCATCCACCAATACTTGCTTTACGGTTTCTCCATGTGCCTGTACAGAACCATCTGTATTTACAATGATGCCCGGCATCTTGTTTACGAGATCTTCCGCAGTCGCATCAGGATTGGTTTTAAAGGCATCGGCGTTATATTGTACTGTATCCCCTATTTGCTCTGCTCGTACCTGGTGCCCCTTTACCGTGATTTCTTTATAGGTGGAAATACCCAGCTTCAAAGAACCCAGATTGATATTTTGCTGCACCACCTGTACCTTGACAATAAGCGGTTTGTAACCGAAAAATGATATTTTTACAACGTATTTATCAGGCAATAATCCTGTTAAAACAAACCTACCGCCCGTATCTGTCAATATGCCTGCAACATTACCGGAATCTTTCTCTTTCCGGATAGAAACGGATGCGCCTGTAACGGCAGATTTGTTAATGGCATCAACCGCCTTGCCTCTGATACTATAGGTCTGTGCATAGGCCTCTGAGCCTAACAATAACATTAACAGGGATATATATAGTATTCTAATCATTGGAAAAGAAGTGCAAAAATAGGCTTTGGATTCGACCTGCAAATATCAGTCCTGTTTTCTTATGAATACGTTAATAAAAAGCTAATGCCATTTTTGAAGATAACCCGAATCGTTTTAAAAAGCTTTGTAATATCTTCGCCCTGGGTTGCCAATGAAAGCAGCCCATATATTGAAGAAGCGCACAAAATGGACGAGAACGCTTTCATCACATTGCCTCCTGAACAGCATCTACCCTCCACCTGGTACGGGCCAGATATGGAACTGCGCAAAGCCGACTGGGTGATCCACCTCAGCGAGGAGGACGTAATGGAACTCGAAGCTGCTGCAATGCAACTTCTTGCCTCACAAAGCAATATTGCTTCACTTCAGGCAGACAGTTTTCCTTTACCAGGTCTGGGGCCGCGCCTGGCAATACTTCGGGAAACGTTGATTCATGGCCCTGGTTTTTCCCTCATTAAAGGCCTGCCTATAGGACGCTATTCCGAGAAGGAAGCCGGAACTATATTTTATGGCCTGGGAAGCCATATCGGCAGTCCAAGGTCCCAAAATGCCCTTGGACATACCCTTGGACATGTACGTGATGTCGGACTTAAAAGCAGCGACCCAAATGCGCGCATATATCAAACGAAAGAACGCCAGACCTTTCATACAGATTCTGCCGATGCGGTTGGTCTTCTATGCATTAAAAAAGCAAAAAAAGGAGGCACATCTCTATTGGTAAGCGCTTCAACCATTTTTAATAAAATGCGGCACCAACGGCCAGACCTTCTTGAGTTGCTCTTGCAGCCTGTAGCTACCGACCGCAGAGGAGAAGTACCTGAGGGAATGTTGCCTTACATGCTTATTCCGGTATTTAGCTGGTACAAAGGCTTTTTGACCATATTTTATCAGCGGCAATATATAGAATCGGCACAACGGTTTGATGACGCACCACGATTGACACCCATGCATATAGAAGCCCTCGACATGTTCGATGCCCTTGCTAATGATCCTACTCTTAACATATCCATGAACCTGGAGCCTGGGGATATGCAGTTTGTCTATAATCATGCGCTATTGCACGACCGTACTGGTTTTGAAGACTGGGATGATCCAGCTGAAAAGCGCCATCTTCTGCGGCTTTGGCTTTCCATTCCAAATGACAGGCCGCTACCTGATGTATTTGCGTCACGTTTTGGCACAACTGAAATCGGGAACCGGGGTGGCATTATTGTGCAGGGAACCACACCTATTATACCCTGGACCAAGTGAAAATCCAATCCAAACTGGGCTCATTTGATTTGACCATGATTGTCATAAGCCTGGTAATCGGTGTCGGGATATTTAAGACGCCTGCCCTCGTTGCCGAAAAAGCCGGCTCTCCATTTGTTTTCTATCTGGCCTGGGTACTCGGGAGCTTTATTAGTATATGCGGAGCCTTAACATTTGCAGAAATCGGAGCGCGATTGCCAGAAGCAGGTGGATTTTACAGAATATTCTCACAGTGCTACCACCCTTCCTTCGCTTTTGTTATAAACTGGGTACAACTGATCGCCCTTGCAGGGAGTGCCGCAGCTATTTCGCTCATCGGTGCCGAATATATCCGCCCTCTCATTGTGCCTGCCAATATGCAGACCGATGCCGTGTCGCGGGGCATAGCACTAACGATGATGGTCGTTTTGTTTGTCTTGAATTACCTGGGCATAAAAACCAGCTCCCGGGTGCAAAATGTTTTAAGTTTTTTGAAAATAGGCATGATCCTGTTGTTTTGCCTTGCTGTTTTTGGCACGGGAACAGGGTCGGCACCTGTCATCCCCACTACCCCTGTTCATCCATCGCATAACGTCATTTCTGCCCTCGGGCTGGCACTGATCCCCGTTTTTTATACCTGGAACGGATACCAGTACACGGTAAATTTTGGGGCAGATGTTAAAACCCCTCAAAGAAATATCCCAAGAGCCATATTTTTCAGCATGGGGATCGTCCTGGTGTTATACATCGCTATCAATATTGCTTACTGCCGGGTCCTGGGCTTTGATAACCTGAAAGGGAATGAACTGATAGCTGCAAAGCTGGGCAGACAATTTTTCGGCGAGGCCGGTTTTAAGATCACATCGCTTGTGATTTTTGTTTCGGTGGTCGGCTATGTCAATACTTCCCTCATGTCAAACCCTCGGGTCTATTATGCTATGGCTGAGGATGGTATTCTGCCTTCGATTTTCAAAAAACTGAATAAAAAAACTCAGGTACAGGAGTTTGCACTTACATTTTTCTTTGCGCTTGTTGTCCTCTTATTGGTTTTTATGGACAATTTCGAAAAACTCATTAACAATATCACTTTTATTCATTGCCTTGCGCTGATGTTTGGTGCCGCCACAGTATTTGTCTTGCGTAAGAGGATGCGGGGAAGTGGCTATTCGGGCTTTCAGGTATTTCCCTCTATTTTGATCCCGATTATTTTTATGTTGTTTTTATTGTTCGTGTGTATCAATGTTTTCATTGCAGAACCGACAGTGGCTTTCATTGGTATTGGCCTTTGCGTTATAGGCTTCCCGTTATACTATACCATCAGGTTTGTACTGAACCAGGGTCAACATAAGTAGATTGCTTACGTAGCCATTTAACGCAAAACATCCTCGGCAAGACTTCCCCTTAAAATATCCACCACCGCATTGGCCATTTTGTTCTCTTTATCCAATAATGGATTTACTTCAGTGACCTCTAAAGATTTAAAATTTGGCATACGTGTAAATACCTTCAACAGGTCTTTTGTTTCTTCTAATGTCAATCCACCTTTTACAGGCGTTCCGGTTCCTTTTGAAATGGAAGGATCCAGGCTATCTACATCAAACGAGACATAGACCGCGTCATAATGCTCGAAATATTTTTCGATTTCTTTGGCCGTTTTTTTGGCTCCTTTTTTATGGATATCTTCGGGTGGATAATATTTTATATTTAATTTTTTCAGGGTATCCCATTCCTGTTTTTCAAGAGACCGGATATCAACATAAACCAGATCCTCAGGTAATAATTTTGGCGTGATCTTTCTTTTCCCAGTCCTTTTAATGGCCTCCCAGTTTTTAATGACTTCGGGTTTGATGGATTTTACCTGGTCTTCACGGTTGTCCTGCCCCAGTAAAATGGCAATCGGCATGCCGTGCATATTGCCTGAAGGTGATGTATAAGGTGAATGTATATCTCCATGCGCATC
>JABDEJ010000070.1 GCA_013287095.1 Bacteroidota bacterium
CATGTTACAGTGTCCACCTTAATGCGCAGGCTCGTGTAGCATATATAGATTCTGAATACATACTTGACCAGATGCCTGATTACCGCTCCGCTCAAAAGCAGCTTGATGCCCTGGCACAAGGGTGGAAAGATGAAATCCAAAGACAGGCTGATGAGATAGATAAGCTTTATAAAGATTACCAGGCCCAATGGGTTTTGTTGCCTGAAGACCAGCGTAAAAAGAAAGAAGACGACATAACGGCAAAAGAAAAAGTACTGACCCAATACAAGAAAGACAAATTTGGTCCGGATGGTGAACTGGACAAAAAACGTCAAACCCTGATCAAACCCATCCAGGACAAAGTTTTTGACGCTGTTCAGCAACTCGCCAAACAAAGCGCTATTGACATGATATTTGACAAAGCAGGCGCTGTAACCATGATGTACACCAATGCAAAATATGATCGTAGCGATGATGTATTAGCACTTTTAGGTATAAATAAAAAAGATAAATAAAAAACACACAAATGAACGTTCTGAAGAAACTTGCCCTTGCTCTACTATTAATGGTTCCCGCCTTTTCATTTGCACAAACCAAAATAGGCATTGTGAATACCCAAAAGGTATTGGAAATCATGCCGGATGTGAAGGCTGCGAATGCACAGCTTGATACCGTAAATAAAACGTACCAGGCACAAATGAAAGCCCTCCTTGATGAATATCAAAAACAGGAGCAAGACCTGAGTGATCCAACCAAAAAATACCCTGAACCAGTATTGCAGGACAAACAAAAGGCATTCAAGGCTTTACAGGAAAGAATACAAGCGTTCAGGGAAGATGCCAACCAGGATATCCAGAAAAAACAGGATGAACTTATGGCACCAATCCGCAAGAAAATATCTGACGGCATCTCTGCGGTTTCCAAAGAACAGAAATTAGATGTGGTGCTTGATAGCAGCCAGCAAGGTGTTGTCTTGTATGCATCTGAAACAATAGATGTTACGGATGCTGTGATGAAGAAATTAGGCCTTAAACAATAAAAATTTAGCCAATGCCTGATAACAGGCCCATTGGTATATTTGATTCAGGTATCGGGGGGCTTACCATAGCCCGCTCTGTATCTGAATTAATGCCTGACGAACAAATCCTCTTTTTTGGGGATACGGCTCACTTACCTTATGGCGACAAATCTGCTGAAGCAATCAAGAGCTATGTGAAGCGCATTGCAGAGTATTTTGTTGACAACAATTGCAAGATCATCTTGCTTGCATGTAACTCCGCATCTGCGGCAGCCTATTCGTTAATACATAAGCTGCATAGCGGAAAAGTGCCTGTGTTAAATGTTATTGACCCAAATGTAGAATACGTTTGCCGCAAAAAGTACAAAACAGTTGGGATTATAGGTACCAAAGCTACCGTCACTTCCAGGGCTTATAATCGTAAATTTGCAACAGCAAACCCCGATTTAACAGTAAAATCTATTGCTACTCCCCTTCTTGCGCCAATGATTGAAGAAGGTTTTTTTAATAATAATATCAGCCAGACGATCATCAACTCCTATCTATCCAATAAAAACCTTAAGGGTATTGAAGCCCTTGTACTGGCATGTACACATTACCCGTTGATCAAAGCTGAAATTGAAAAATTCTATGCGCTGCAGAAATCAAAAATAGAGGTCATAGATTCAACTGATGTTATTTCTGACTACACCAAAAAATTCATGCACAAACACAGGATGCTTGCCACCCCAGGCAACAAGCCCGAGCAGTTGTTTTGTGTTTCTGATTTCACTGCCTCATTCCAGAAAACCACAAATATATTCTATGGCGAAGCCGTAAAACTGAAGCACGTGGCTATTTGGGGATGAAGGGAGGGCGGGGAGCGAAAGAGCAGAGAGCGATGGAAAGGGCGAACAACATGATTCAGCCCTGAAAGGGCGGAATATATCAGCGAGGAGTGTAGCCCCTCGGGCGGAGAAACCTACTCAACAAATACCGACTCATCCCGTTCCGGTCCCGTAGATACCAAGGCGATTTTTACCTCAGAATGTGATTCTACAAACCTGATATATTCCTGGAGCTTTGGCGGAAAATCACTTGCGCTATTCACTTGGGTCAGACTGCATTTCCAGCCTTCCAGTTCTTTATATACCGGCTCTATGGTTTCTCCAAAACTAAGTCCGGCGAAATGTTTTTCTGCCCCATTTGAAGTGTAACCTGTGCATATATTAATCGTATCCAATTCATTTAGTACATCTCCTTTCATCATGATGAGCTTGGTAACACCGTTGATCATGATGGCATAATTGAGCGCTTCGAGATCAAGCCACCCACAACGTCTTTTTCGACCGGTCACAGAACCAAACTCGCGACCTGTTTCGCAGATATAATCGCCAATTTTATCGAACAGCTCTGTCGGGAATGGTCCGCCACCAACACGAGTGGTATATGCTTTAAAAATACCGTAAACAGTCCTTATCTGGCTTGGAGCAATACCCAAACCGATACAGGCCGAAGCTGTGATGGTATTTGAAGAAGTAACGTACGGATAGGTCCCGAAATCAATATCCAGAAGGGTACCCTGTGCACCTTCCGCAAGGATATTTTTCCCGGCCTTCAAAGCTTCGTTGATATAATACTCCGCATCAATCAATTGAAGTTGTTTGACATACTCAAGCGCCTCAAACCATTCTTTGTCATCAACTTCCTCGTTGCAACCAAGAGCTTTTAACAGTTTAATATGTAATGCTTTAGCAGATTCATAATGTTTCATGAAATCAGGCATTCCTACCTGTCCAATCCTGATTCCAAACCTCCCGGTTTTATCCTGGTATGCCGGTCCGATTCCTTTTAGCGTTGAACCGATTTTGCCTTCTTCGCTCCTGCCTTCATAAAATTTGTCAAGAAGTCTATGAGTAGGAAGTATCAGATTTGCTTTTCGTGAAATAAGCAATCGGCTTTTTAATTCGATTCCATTGGCTTCAAGGTTTTCTATTTCCTGTTTCAGAACAATAGGATCAAGTACAACCCCATTGCCAATGATATTGATTACATTATCACGGATCACACCGGAAGGTATTTGCCTGAGGACAAATTTTTTGCCTTTGATAATGATGGTATGTCCCGCATTTGGACCACCCTGAAACCGCGCAATAATCGGGTAATCCTTGCTCAGCAGGTCAACAATCTTTCCTTTTCCTTCATCGCCCCATTGGAGGCCAAGTATTACATCAACAGGCATTTAATAGTATTTAGTATAATTTGCAACAGGGCAATTATGGTTTAAAACAAGAGGATAATAAATTAAGCAAGGTTCTTTCCGCAATTTGTGCAATTCCCTTCGGCATCGGCCTCCGGTTTGCCCTGCAAAGTTAAAGAATGCCCCGAAACATTAAAGTGCAATATTTCACCCATCTTGGATGTGACCTGCTGTAGTCTGGGATCGCAAAACTCATATACTTTATCACAATGGTTGCAAATAAGATGGTCGTGTTGGCGGTACCCGTGAGACCGTTCGTATTTGGCTACATTATTGCCAAACTGGTGTTTTACCACGAGACCGGATTGCAGCAAAAGATCAAGGGTATTATAAACCGTTGCCCTGCTGACATGATAATTTTTGTTCTTCATTTGCAGGTACAGCATTTCCACATCAAAATGGTCATTACGGCCATATATCTCCTCCAGGATCGCAAAACGTTCCGGCGTTTTGCGTTGCTTGTTTTCGTCCAGGTAGTCGCGGAAAATAACTTTTACTTCGTCGTAGGCAATCATAATTTCAGTCATCAGTCATCAGTTAGCAGTCATCAGTAAAGAGTGATTGCGCATATGACGTTATGTAGGTGCAAAGATACAGAATGTTCCTTGTCTTATATAAACTGGCAAAATAGAACTCATCCTTACATTATGTCGCGCAAACACTTGTGCGCCAGCCTCCCCCTTTGACAGGGGGCAGGGGGATGAAAGCGTAAGAGCATTCATCAAAAGAATACACGGCTTTCGAATTACTTGTTTCAGCATGATTGTTTTCAAGTGTTTCCATCTGATTATCATCCCCCTACCCCCTTCACAGGGGGAGGCTGACGCAAGATTGTTCAAAATGAATTATTTCCATGTGCCTCAATCTGAGTATCATCCCTCCTGTCCCAGTTAAAGGGGGAGGCTGACGCATGATCGTTAAACAGAATGATTGCTTTCATGTGTTCTCGTCTGAGTATCATCCCCCTGCCCCCTTTAAAGGGGGAGGCTGACGCAAGATTGTTCAAAATGAATTATTTCCATGTGCTTCAATCCGAGTATCATCCCCTGGCCCCCTTCAAAGGGGGAGGCTGACGCAAGATTGTTCAATAGAATGTGTTTAAATTGCAATTAGAATTTTGAACCTCTGTGTCCAAAACTCACAATCTCTCCTATCTTTGATCAAACTAAAAAAAACAAAACCTATGAAAAAGAAAATCCTGGTCGTATCGCTAGCAGTAAATATCATTGCCGGGGCATTTGTATTTTATTCCTTTACATCCAAAATGAAGAATGTGAATGATGGGGGCGGGTATATCATCATGAGCGCTGTTCGTGGTTCGGGAATTTCAATAACAGATGGTATTTCAACTCTTGAAAGTGAGAAAATAGAATTAGCATTAAGTAGACAAAATCTGTTGGAGTTTCAACAAAAGGTTGCTCAAAAATTAAATGAATTAAAAAGCAAAGGATATGAACTCATTTCTTCAAATGGTGGTGACCAAAATACAGTTTATGTTTTTGTCAAGAAATAAGAAACCTTTTAATTCTTTACTGTTGACTGATGACTGAAACCTGTTGACTGTAACTACTCCACCACCCCTGTCAGTGCCTCTTCCACATGAAAGCGTGATACATTGTCAATACCTTTGATCTCTTTGATTTTTTCGATCAATGTTTCGAGGTGAGACAAGTCATTTATCATGAGAATAATAGAACCCTCAAACGCACCTGCTATAGAGGATACCGTGATCGATTGAATATTTACCTGCAACTCTTTGGAAATAATATCTGTGATGCCGCTCACGATGCCGATACTGTCAATGCCAATCAACTTGATACCTGCAGGGAAAGTCCTGATTTCCTTTAATGTATCGTTTGCCCATTTGGCACGGATGATCCGATAACCATAATTTGACATCAGCCTGATCCCGTTGGGACAATTGGTACGGTGAATTTTTATTCCTTCAGATACCGTCACAAAACCAAAAATATCATCGCCCGGTATGGCATTACAGCATTTTGCAAATGAATAGCTTAGATCGGTTTCATCTCCAACCACAACCATATCAGGTTGCTTAACAGCTACTTTTTTACCGTTTATTGGCGTTTCAGGTTTGTGGCCATTTGGGGTTTTACCAACCTTATCGCTTAATTCAAAAAACTTAATGGCAATACTGACCTCGTTTTTGTCAATCACTCCCGCACCGATATTGAAATAGAGTTCTACGCTGGTTCTGAGTTTAAAATAATGAACCATTCGCTGGATATTTGAATTGGTCCATCCAAAATCAGCATTTCTGAATTTGCGTGTCAGTATCTCTTTACCTTCTAAAGCTACTTTCCGTTTTTCATCCTTCAGGCTGGCTTTGATCCTTGATTTTGCTTTGGCTGTTACCACATAATTGAGCCAGTCTTCAGTAGGTTTTTGCTTTTTGGAGGTGATGATCTCTACCTGGTCACCGTTTTTTAATTTATAGCTCAGTGGCACCAGGCGGTGATTTACTTTTGCTCCCAGACAATGTGTACCGACCTGAGTATGAATGTCAAAAGCAAAATCAAGCGCCGTAGCCATAGCTGGCAAGGTTATCAGGTCTCCCTTTGGCGTAAAAATAAAGACTTCGTCAGAAAACAGGTTTAGTTTAAAATCGTCCATAAAATCTATGGCATTCGATTCCGGATTTTCCAGAAGCTCACGTATCTTCTTTATCCATTCTTCAAGATTTGTATCTACGCCGGTAAAAGACTCACCCTTATATTTCCAATGCGCCGCATATCCTTTTTCGGCCACATCGTCCATCCTTACACTACGTATCTGTACCTCAACCCATTTGCCCTGCTGCCCCATGACAGTCGTATGTAATGATTCATACCCATTCCCTTTAGGCACGGATATCCAGTCACGAAGCCGCTCAGGATTAGGCTTATAGAAGTCAGTAATAATAGAATATACCCTCCAGCAGTCCGATTTTTCATTATCCGGCGTTGAATTCACAATGATCCTGATGGCAAACAAGTCATATACCTCTTCAAAAGGGATATCCTGTTTTTTCATCTTATTATAAATAGAAAAGATAGACTTCGGTCTGCTCTTTATTTCATATTCAAGTCCCAATTCAGTAATAGACTCCTGTATCGGCTCAATAAACCTCCGGATATATTTATTTCTCTGCGCTTTAGATTGTTGAAGCTTGTGTGTTATCTCCTTATAAACAATAGGTTCCGTGTATTTCAGGCTCAGGTCTTCGAGCTCATTTTTGATACTGTATAAACCAAGCCTATGCGCAAGCGGTGCAAAAAGCACCAGCGTTTCTGAAGCTATTTTCAATTGATTGTTGCGGCCCATTGCCTCGAGCGTCCGCATATTATGCAGACGGTCAGCCAGTTTTATCAGGATCACGCGCACATCATCGGCAAGGGTGAGCAGGATTTTTCTGAAATTTTCGGCCTGGATGGAATTTGTTTTCCCTACTACTCCTTCAATTTTGGTAAGGCCGTCAATAATATTGGCAACACCATGACCAAATTTACTTTCAATATCCTCAAGCGTTACATCCGTATCTTCCACCACATCATGAAGAAGGGCACAAATAATAGCTGTCTTTCCCAATCCAATTTCCTTTGCGCAAATATTGGCAACCTCCAGTGGATGAAATATATACGCTTCACCTGATTTGCGCCGCATACCATTATGGGCTTCCATCGCAAGCGCGAAAGCCTCACGAATTTCCTTCTTATCACCCGGCTCCAGGTTTGGCCTGAGCGCTTTAAGAAGGTTCCGGTATTCTTTTACGAGCTGTTTCTTCTCGAGCTCCGGGTCTATTACTTGCATAATCCTCTCCTTGATCTGTGCTTCGCTACCAAGATAGGCAATATTAGCCTCTTTTCCAAATATTTTATACAATATCTCATATTCTTTAATATTAAACGCAAAATATGCTCCATGTTTACGACCTTTGCCCTTCCATTGATTTTTGCGGATGTGGTGGAATTGGTAGACACGCCAGACTTAGGATCTGGTGCCGAAAGGTGTGCGGGTTCGAGTCCCTCCTTCCGCACGGCGAAAAGAGAGCGAAGAGCGAAGGATGGGAAATGCGTTCCTTTTCGCTCGTCGCTCTTTTTAGTCCCTTAAATATTCAGCATCAATGCTGTTTCAATTTTTTTGATCTGGCTTTTGGAAACTCCCGCTTCTTTACCATAACCTTTCCACCCGGAAACCCCGGAAACTATCTGACCAATAATTTCATCCGGCTTTTTAATGTTCATTGCTTTGGCTACTGCTGTCAGGTCTGTTTTGGTGATGCCATCTGTTTTTCCATTAATGCTCATTTGATGGGCATGCATCCATTTGTTGGCTGGGTCATAAGCATAAGTAACATCATAAGCCGGAGAAAGCCGCCATCCGCCCCCCTCATCCATCAAAAAAGAAATATTCTTGGTATGGTCATCCTGGTTCCGTGCTACAACATTAAAGACCATCCTTCGGTAGAGTTCTTCACTATCATGATAAGGCAAACCTAATTGCCGCCCAACCTGAAATGCCTGCTCATAAGAATATGTCCCCGCCAGGTTATAATCAAAATGCGCAATGGCACACAAAGATTGCATGTGCAGTTTTTTATTCCCTTGCCTGTCAAACCTTTTTGCCATGAAATGTACCCGGCCATTTTCAGGTAGCAATTTGCATTCCGGCAACTGAATACCGCAGTCCTTTGCCATCAGGTGATAGGCATATTCTATATTGCAGTACCCTTCCGGGTCCCCCAACTGCCTGTTGGTCGCTCCGTCAAACTTAATTATCCAGTATTCATACCCCTTCAACCCATCTATCTGCCCTGACCTTACTTCGCCCGTTTTTTCATTATAGGCGATGATCGCTTTAGCCCTTGCACCGCCCGCAGAAGTGCCTACCTTTATTATTTCAAGAAGGCCTTTGTCAGGTCTTTCATGGATATTGATGTGCAGTTTCGCTTTTTCAGAAAACACGTCCCTGATAAGATGAACCAATTGTTCTATTTCGAGTGGGGCGGATGTATCTGAGGCCGAAACTATTACAGGTTCATATTCTATTGCCCCCATCCCCCTTTTGCCAGTATAGCAGAGGCGTTCCACCGGGTTAAAACTATTTGGCTGCCTGCCTTGCATGGCCAGCCAGGCATCTATGAGCGTGTGACCGAATTTATCTGGGAGACTGTCTGCCAATAAGCCCGGCAAGCCATGATACGTCTCATTGTTCAGTTCTGGAAAAGCAAATATCCTGCTGTTGTCCCTCGCCTTGGCAAGGGGCATTTTTATGGGTGACAGGTCGAGGTTTTTTTTCAAAAAAGCAGTTTCAAATTCAAAGCTGGCATACCTACGGGCTTCGTTCCATGCCACCGCACCAGCCATCATGCCCCATATATTTACTTTTGCTACGGTATTCATATAATATCGCTATCAGGCTTTTGAAATGGTTTGCGTTTGTGGGATGCATATTTTTTCTGGTGTTCCTGCTCCCTGAGCAATTGCAATGGACTCCTTTCCTGTTCCCATATCAAGGAACTGAGCATGTGCAATTCGTTCAGGGCTCGCAATACCTGTACCAGGGTAAGCAAGGTAGCCGCCCGCCCCGCCTCTGTGCGGCTGATGGTGGTACGGTCTAAACCGGCTTTGTCAGCGAGTTGCTGCTGAGACATGTTCTTATAGAGCCGTAACCTTTGCAGGCTTTTACCTATTTCTTTTACAATGGCCGGATCGGAAACCGCAGGATTAAGTATATTGTAGCTATTAGACATCATTTAATTCAATTATTAATAAATTTGATGCTTATAAGAAGCAAATATACGTTTTTATTTTATCGTTTCCAAATTTTAATAAAAAGATGTTTATAAGCATCAATTAAGGTAAAATATTCCATATATGATGCTTATAAACATCCTATTGTTAAATGAACCGCCAAGCATAATATCAAAGTGTACATCAAAAAAAGTCCGAAAGCCGTATAAAGGCAGATACGGTATAGAAAAACAGCTATTTCAGCCGTTCCCTCACAAATTTCAAACAATTTGCCGTTTCATCGCAAGAATCAACCGGCAAATTTGAGAAATAAGGGCTGTCTGCATTCATAACTGAATTATATATTTTGCCTTTGTCGTAGATTTTCAAAGTCGCTTCCCTTACCTGTTCAAAATAAAATTTTTGCAGCCAGGTCCTTTTTAATTTAAGATTGGCCGCGCTATCAGCTATCTGATCTTCTTTCAGCTTGCCGGCAACAGTCTTCGCGTCCTTATATTTTTTCTTGTAGACTTTCTTTTTTTGAATCAGGGTCAAAGAAGTAGCTTTTTGAGCAGAATCAACCCTGTCCTGAACCTGCGGCGGAATGGGGAGACTGTCCACGACACTCCAAACATGAATATATGCCGTAGTACATTTTTTCTGGGCAAAGCATGTAAAAGGGATAGCAAATAGCAGGGCTAAAATATATTTCATTTTCCGGTATGTTCTTGTAGCAAAGATAACGAGGAAAGGTGAAAATAATTGCAAAGCACAACCCAGAGTTGGTATCAATGGTAAATAGAATCCAGCTGAATTATCTTTTTAACAATCAGTTTATCATCCAATTGGAAAAGAATAAAATACATGGCGGGGCGGGTTTTCCATAGCGTCGCATCAAAATAAGTATTGTATTCCCCCGAACTGAGTTGTTTGTCGACCAGGACTCCGATCCGTTTTCCTATCTCGTCCGATAATGAAATTTTTACATGAGCGGGATGATCCAGAATATAGTTAATATCAGTTTGCAATTGGAAAGGATTTGGACCGACTTTAAGTGAAAATGGTTCGTCTATAACGAGTGATACAGTGTCATTTTCAAGGCAGAAACCTGGTTGAAAAAAGGTCAGGATTACATTATATTTCCCGTTTGCCGAATACGTATGAGAAACAGAATACCCCGATAAAGTATCAGGCCTCCCATTGATACTATCGCCAAAATTCCAATGGTACAAGTACGGTGGATATTTCTGGTTTTTGACTGTAAACGAATATTCGAACCCATTGATATGGTTGGTATTAAAGCTAAGGTCGGGCTGCTGAACTATTGTTACCCATACACTGTCTGAATCAGTGCAACCTGACGCATTCACAGTTTCTTTCAGGTAAAATATTGTCAGTTGTTTTGGAGTGTCAACCGGATTGCTTATATTGGAATGGAATCCGGGTGGATTCGAACTCCAGAGATAAGTTATTCCCGAATCTGCTGGCGCGCCCAATTGTATGGCCATGCCTCCGCAAATTACCTGGCTCATTCCGGGCTTTAGTTTAGGTTTTGGGTTTACGCTAATTACTACCGAATCAAAATTCTTACAGCCACTTGCATTTGTAACGGTTAAAAAATAAGAAGTGGTTGTGTCAGGTTTTACAACCGCAAAAGGAAAGGCAGACTTAAATCCCATTGGAGCAGATGTCCAGTCATAAATATCCCCGGCAAAGCTCTGTGAACCAATGGGTACCGAGTCCCCGGCACAGATAGTCTGGTTGCTGCCCGCGTTTGCTATGGGCGCTTTGGAAGCGCTTGGTTTCACAGTAGTAGAATCCTTGTTCGAGCACCCTGTAACTGTATTTTTAACGGTCAGGTAGTAAACCGTATTGGTTACCGGCATCACAACAGGATTTGATAAAGTTGAAGTAAAACCTTTTGGGTTTGAAGTCCAGGAATAAACAATATTCACCACGTCATTTCCACCTATTTTAATTCGTTCCCCGTTACATATTTGAAAAACACTTTGTCCAACATTGGCAGATGGCAACAGATTAACTGTGATGAATACAGTAGCTGTGTTGGTACAACCTGTGCTTCTGTCTGTTACTTTAAGCATGTATTGGGTAGAACTATGAGGTGAAATACCTGGCTTTGAAATAGATGAGCTAAAACCTGATGGTGTGGATGACCAGGTATAAAGGTATCCGCCGATGATTGGCCCGCCAATAGTGGTGCTATCTCCCTTACAGATAGATTTGGCAAGTCCCGTATTTGCGAAAGGCAATTGGTTTACGGTTATAACGACAGAATCTTTTTTGGAACAGCCTGCTGAATTATCACTATCAGTTAGGTAATAGGTTGTAGTAACAGGCGGGCTTACAGTCGGGTTTGACTGTGTCGAACTAAAGCCTGCCGGATCTGATGTCCACAAATAAGCATCACCTGGTGTAGGTGGGCCGCCAATATTAACTGAAGTATTTGCACAGATCGTTTTATCGGGGCCGGCATTGGCTTTAGGGTGAGCGGTCATAATAATGACTGCTGTAGATGAATCATTTCCCGGTACCGAATCAATAAAACCATTTGGATAAGATGTCCATGATTTTACAATATCCACTCCGGTGGAAAACAAAAATTTTCCGAGGACGACCTGGGTTGAACTGTCAGGTAAAAGTTGACCTCTCCAATAGTAGACCGGCTTTAATATTCCATTGATTGACAGGTTAATATTAACATTGCCCAAAGTATTCTCGCCAAAATTATGAAGCTGAACAACCACTGTTTGACTATCACCGCATGAAGTGCCTGACGGGCTTAGTATTTTGCTGATCCCCGCATCATAAAATGTCTTGACAAATTTCGCAAGGAAGGCGTTATACCCTGTGCCTGAATAATCAGGTTTAAAAGAACCTTTTGTTGCTATGTTTGTGGTGCTTTTAGTGACT
>JABDEJ010000071.1 GCA_013287095.1 Bacteroidota bacterium
AAAAACCCGCCATAAGAATCATTGATCAGATCGTAGATCCAGCTATCATTACCACTAAAAGCAGCCCTGTAGGTTTTAGACCACATTACCTCTCCCTTTAGGTTGATCTTGAACAGGTAAGGATGGCCCTGGTTTGTGGTTGCATTGATATCTGTATGGGATGCTACTACTATATTGCTGTCGGGGGTTAATATTGTGTTTACGTTCGGGGTATCATTAAGATAAGACAATGTGCCCGAAGAACCAGAACGCCCATACGTTTTTGACCATATTGGCTGACCGAGATAGTTTGTGCGTACTAATAATATTTTATAAGCACCGTGGTAACCTGTAATGCCCGAAATGAGATAACCATTGTCTGGCAATTGCAGCACAGAAGAACCATAGTCGTTTTTGGAGGTTTTATATACCTGTTGAAAGGTTGTTATTTTTTGGGCATGAGAAGGAGAGGCAAAGAAAGCAAGGGCAATAAAAACAAATAAATAGGTATGTGGCCGGTATAACACGTCTATTTTCATAACATGAAAATCAAAATTAAAGAAATAAATGAGTTAAAAGTCCCACAGGCTTCAAAAACCTGTGGGACTTATTTAAAATCAGATCCTTCGCAAGCTCAGGATGACAGGGGGGCATCTCTAAAAACTCTTTTATTGCCTCATCCTTAATCCTTCTCCAATTGGAGAAGGGTAATAGGTATGTTTTTAGAGATGCCAAAAGCCTATTCGCCAATAATGACCATTTTCTTAGAATCAATCAGTTTGCCGTTCACGATCATGTCATATTCATAAGTAGCAGGCGCAAGTGTGCCAGCATTTACCGTGATCTGGCCATGCCCGGTAGTTGTGATATTGAAGGATTGTAAGGTAGCTCCGGTCATGGTTCTTATGGTTATGACGGCATTCGGCATGTTTAAACTTCCCATCAGAGTCTCCCATTGCATAATGCTCATATACCTATGTTGTTGTCGGGGACTCTGATGTATGTACGGATATGTGTTTAAGTAAAGGGGGACCTCAGTCCCCTTTGTTTTGAGGTTGGGGAAATTGGAACGTGGGAGACTCTGAGGGGAAGTTAAATACATAGCCTGGAGGCTACATATAGCGGGGATAATTACAAATTCTTAATCGATTACTACCGTCCCACTCCTCATCTGCTCTGTGGAATTTGGGAACTTGTATATGATTTTATACACATACACTCCCGGCTGACAGGCTACACTTTTAAATGTCCCATCCCAGCCAGAATTGATATCATTTGATTGGAAAAGCCTCTCACCCCAGCGGTTATAGATTTGTAGGGTATAGGACAGCGGTATACATTCGGTTTTTGTTAGAAAATAATCATTTACGTTATCATGGTTTGGTGAAAATATATTGGGAATATAAAGGTTGCAGGGACATTTGTCCGTAATGACTGCAGATTTGGAGGCTGTGCAACCATCTGTCCCAGATATAACAACAGAATAATCTCCCGTAGTGGTTATATTTATCTTTTCTGTAGTATCACCATTTGGAGACCATAAATATTTATATGCAATCCCCGCATCTAATATGAGCATCGTATCCATATCGCAGAAAACAGCGTTTTTGATGTTGTCATTGGCAAAAGATATGGGTTTGAGCAGGGTAATATTTGCCGTATCTGACGCATGACATCCATTAAGGGTGGCCGTGACCCAGTATTTACCAGAGGTTGTAACCGTAATGGACGAATGTGTATCCCCATTTGACCAAAGATAGGTTTCGCCTGATGCCTGGCCTGCATTGAGGGTAGTGCTTGAGTCACAAAAACTTTTAGTGCCACCGAGGTTTATCTGTGCCGGACCAGTCGTATTTACAACCATAGAAGTAGTGTCATCCAGACCATTATAATAGAAATGAAGAATAACGTTATAAGTTCCGGCACTCCTATATTCGTATGAAGGCTGCATGATGTGGGAAGTTCCACCATCTCCAAACTGCCATAATACACTATCAGGCTTTATATCATAAGCAACAAAGAAATGAACGCTATCATTGCAGCTATGGATGACGAACCATACACTATCAGGCAATAATGAGGCTGGATAATAGATTTTGGCAATCCACATCCCATTGCCGCTGATGGATAAAGAATCAAAGTTCAGATTACCATCACTCTGTTGAATGAAGCCTGACATAAAAACGTCCCCATTGTTATTAGCAGTTAATACTAAAGATTGAAAGTCGCTTTTGAAACCCTTGACATAAATTAGTTTGCCATTCTTGTCAAAGCATGCCAGGAAAGAATTTTTATGATCGAAATTAAAGATTCGTTTATCAATGCTAAATGAAACCTCGCCTGTTTGGCTTGTATCAACCGTAAATGTACAATATACATAACACAGGGCATTTATAAATAAATCTGTTTTTGGTATATCATTTATTAATCCGTTTGCAGGTGCAGGAATGTGGCCGGTGCTTATAGACACCTGTTTCAACCATTGTTTTTGTCCGTGCATATTGTATTTTAGTAAATAAAGCTCTCCCTCAGAATTAGGAGGGGGCTTTACTTCAAAACTGTCATAAGAAAGACTGTCAGGCGATGCGACAAATATATAGAGGTTATGTGCAGAATCGGATGCAGAGGAAAAATATGGGTTATAATTAGGTATTAATATCCATCCTTGATTTTCGGGAAATAACCCGCCGGGATGCGGATTAAAAATTTCTAAAGGCTTTGCCCAGCTTAGTTTACCCGAACTGTCATACCTGGATGCAAAATAGGTAAGATTACAACCATCCGGGTTTGTTAAATAATTCCCTTGCAGATTAATATCCTTTGAGTAAACCCCAACCATGTAAAACCCTGTGCCTTTATCTGAAAATAAACTGGGAGCAAATATGTTGATCTTAGCCGTATCTGAAGTGCAGAAATCAAGCATGTATGGTTGCTGTTCCCAAATCAGGTTCCCATTTGAATCCGTTTCTGCAAGAAATAACGAACGATGGTTTTTGATAACCCCGTTACCGATTTGCACGGAATCCCCGGATCCACCACTGCTAATGATAATATTCCCGTTGTATTCAATATGATAAAACAGATAAGGCTTGTTAGTAGAAGAGCTTGAAAAAATACCTGAATGCCAAGCAACGGTGTCCGGATCAGGATCCAATTCCCGAACAATGCATTTGCACCATAATAATTCTCCATGAGGACTGTATTTTGCAATATAAAAATTGGCATCAAACCAATTATAGCCCCCGATAAATACATTATCGTACTTGTCTGTTCGGATTTCAAATAAGTCTGTACCAGTTCTTCCTCCCTCCTCACCAAACTGTAAACTTATTGGCCATGGATTTAACGCCCAGATCAAACGACCGACTGAATCAAACTTTGCAAGATACAGATCAACAAAACTCCCATAAGGAAAATAGAGCTTTCCGCTGCTGTCCATTCCTTTAAGAGGTATCGTATCTTTACCTATGATCCCCATATATTTGCCTGGAATGCCAACATTTACATTATTTAAAAGTTCTCCCAATTCTAGGATATTTCCTTTGCTATCCAAAGTAATATGCGTGGGATAGAGGAAATTGGAAGCAATATTATTGGTAGTCGGTGCAACCCACTCATATTTCTGCCCAAAAACCAGTCCATGCCCGATCAAGGATATAACTATCAGGCAATAACAGGTTTTTCTCATTTCGGTGTACTCTATACAAATATACGCAAAATAGATCAATACAAAAGCGCGGGTTATCGTCTAACCCACGCTTTTGTGTCAATATCATTGGTTTATTGCCTTACAAACTGGGCTTTTTCAAGCCTGTTATCATGCTGTACACAAAACAGGTAAGACCCTTTTGCAAGGAAACTCACGTCCATGGAAAGGCTTTGCTGCCCTTTGTTGGCATTTACAACAACGTCAAGGAGATGTTTGCCCTGTATGTCAATAATGGTGATAGGGGTAATTCCACCATTCTCTACATAAAACTGCACATTAATATTGTCTGTGGCAGGGTTTGGGAAAAGTGTAATCAGGTGGTCAAGTTGCCTGCTGTCAATCTTAGTCTTTTCCGGAGCGAAAACATAATTGGTTGTGGTCGGGGTTTGGTCATCAGTATCAGGTATGGGGCTTTTTCCATTCCCATGAGTGCCATCGAGGCCACTGCTGCCAAATTGGCCTCCATTGCCACCACCGCCACCCGGGAGAGGTGTGATGCATACGGCAGCCTGGCTCACAGGAGGTGGGGTCATTGTATTGTCTGAATATAATGTATTGCTGCCTATTAAATAATATCCATCCGACCCTCCGCTGCCCCACTCAGTATAAGTGGCTGAAGTTGTGGCTGGGTAATATGTTGTGAAGTTGTCAAAATAGTAATTAAAAGGGTCCATGTCGCATTCGTGTGTTTTTACTAAATAAACAGATGAACCGGTACAGCCATTTATTACGGAAGTGGTTTCTGTTGCAGCAAAATAATTGGAAGGGAAACTATACCTTTCAGCACCGATATTTGAATTAGTTGAATTCCAGTAAATATTTCCTGACACTGGATAGGCTGGCATATTCATTTCCCCCAGGATGGCGAATGCCGCATCGCAATCGCAGGCATAGTCCAGATTGTTATAAACATCTGCATAGTGGGCGCCACAAGTACAAGGGCAAAGGGGCGGTTGAGAACCAAATGCGCCATCTGCACCATTTGTACCATTTGTTCCTCCCCCTGCGCCGCCAGAACCTTTATCTCCCCCGTTCAATTCCATATTGGTGGCAATCAGGTTATTTGAGCCGCCGGAGCCATATATTACCCATATTGTTCCCGCATCTCCTCCGGCACCGCCACCGCCGCCGGATGCGGCTGGGCCTCCAATGCCACCCTTGCCGCCAGCCCCTGCCGGGTATGCAATCGTGCTACAATCAGCATATCCATTACCACCAGCGCCACCATCAGAACCATTGCCGCCAATGCCATAGCCAGCTTCGCCATTACCGGATACCGGGTCAGCGTCATTCCCGTCGGAGACAATTAATTTAAGAGTACCTGATCCGGTATTATTATTGATAACCCAGGCCCTGATATATACAATGCCGCCGCCTGCGGCACCATCTCCGCCTTTGCCGCCATACGCACCAGAAGTAGGCGCTCCTGGAACTGAACTGCTGCCAGGATAGCCTGGGTTTCCGCCCCCGCTACCGCCGCCGCCGCCGCCCCAGCCACCGTACTCAGCGTCTTCGCCACCCTGGCCACCACCACCACCATTTCCAATGAACAGTGCAAAAGGCCCGGTTATGCTTGTATATACGGAAGGATTAAATTGCGTAAAACTGCCATCATGCCTGGTACCTTCGAAGGACGAATGGCTGCCTGCTTTACCGCCCTTAACCAATGCGGCGCTACAATCGTACATGGCATCACCATTTAATGTGACAAATGGAGAGCTGACCGTGCCAATGGTGGCATTCCCACCATCGCCACCATAAGCCAACCCGCTTGCACCATAGCCATTAGTGCCCGGACTGACGGGTGTATTATCCTCTACGCCGCCACTGCCGCCGGGGCCGCCCATACCTGAAGCGGTTATTTGGGGAGGTGCGCCGCCGCTCCAATTAAAAGTAAGGGTTCCAGCAGCGTCAAACATTACCACGCCTCCAATATTTCCATTCCATGCATCACAGGTTACAACGCCACCGGAATTTATAGTTACGTTATTATATTGATGTATTTTAAGAACCTCTCCCGCGTTTAGCGTACCCGACAGGTGCCAACCGGAAGACGCGCTATTGTAATATGGGGACTGTACCACTAAAGTACCAATGCCCGAACTATAAGAATATGATTGAACGGTACCAAAATCGTAGTTCTGGGAATTTGTTGTAGCGAAACCCATATCAATAACCATTATCCTATCACCACTGGAGAAAAGAGTGCCTGGAGAGTTTGATGAGGCAGTCCAGGTCGTCCCAGTTGTTGCGTTTACTGCATAACTTGACAGATCGAGAGTTATAGTGAAACCGGTGCTGCTATTTCCAGTAATTCCGGATCCAGTTACCTGTGCTTTTGTATCATCTGTATAAAAGGTTGAGGAAATTGACGGATTTGTATTTGGATCACTCCCATTGCCAAAGTTGTTCCAAGTGAATGGCGCTAATTGCGCTTTCAAGCTCCCCGCCGCACATATCTGTACAACGAGTGCCAGTAAAAAGATTTTATGAACGATAGAAAACTTCCTGGAAGTTTTCCTGCCTGCGGCACGGGCTTCGTTCCTTTTTTGCTTAACGCCGCTTTTGAATAGTGCTTGCATAACTTATTTAAAATTAAAGGATTAAAAGACTCAAAGATTAAAAAAATGAAAACTAAAATTTGTGATTTGAAATTTGCTTTGTCCGCCATAGCTTTAGCGGTGGCGGTGTGATTTGAAATTTGCATATTTGAAATTTGCACATTGCTTCCTATCCCCCCATTTCATCAATGACAATTACTGCAAGGGGCTCATATTCTGTCATGATGGGTTCCAGTTCGCCGGGTGTTGTTTCCACCTGGTTTATCTGTGCGGAATAGATCGCCGCATAGTTGCTGATGTCGAGTGATGTGTAATGCCCGCTAGAGGTTATCACATTGAGCGATAAAAGGATACAAATAATGCTGTCCATGATGTTTAGATTTTTATTAAAGCAAAGTTTGGGTGACTGCGAAAAAAAAACCGGGACAGTTTTACGATTTTTGCTGCAATGAAGAAAAAAAGGGATATGGGTTTATTTGACTGATATAAAATGAATTATATCAAATAACTCCTGAAATTTATTTTTTGAATATTTGCGGGGCAAAAAAATGATAATTGATTTTTTGTGTGTATTTTAGCCCTCATTTTAACCAAAAACAAAGATGCCTCAACCTCTAACCGATCTACAGGCCGTAGCTGAGATCGTTGCAACATACTGCAAAAAAAAGATTGATATTATTGTCCCCTGGGCCAAAGAGACAGAGAAAGATGGCCTGTTCCAGAAGTTCTTTCATGGCCTTCCTAAAAATATTGTCCCGGATGGCAAAGAAAAAAAGGGAGATTATTTTGGCTATGTCCGTGGCAGTTCCTCCTTCCGTAGTGTTGTATCCCGTTTTGGTAATGCGCTGTATGACCTTCTGCCACACCTCGATTTGTCTAAAAGCCGCTTATCAATGGTAAACAGGGCAGAATATGAATGTGCAAGGATGCAACTATACATGGAAGTGCTTTCGTTGTTGTATGCACGAAAAGCAGCAGTGCCTATCGCACGCAGCCTTTTCAATAAGGCAGAAAAATTCAGGCTGTCAAAATATTCCGTTTATGGGGCTGAGTGGCTCCGCAAACATGCTTCAGAAAACGGAGAAACAGCCGAATTCGAAAAACTATGTACCAAATGGACGAATTGGTCAGGCCAGTATCAGGCCGAAGGGAAAGCCAAACAATACCTGGAAGAAATAACAGTGCATTTTGTAAAAAGCAGTGCGCAGCAGCCGGAATTGACAGAAAAGGCTTTTAAATATGCAAGTGAAATCGAAAAGAACCTGGCCATATATATCAACAGCTATCTGCTGCCATACCATAAATACAAGCTGGAAGCCCTTGGCCATCATATCGCGTGCAGGTTTCCAGAAGCCATACAAACATGGAACAAATTAGAAACCTATTTATATGCCAACCCTGATTTTGCCAGTGACACCCGCTTTGCAGATATTGCCGTGAACAAAATGGATTGCTACATGAAGCTGACGGATCATGAAGCGGCATGGCAATATGCCGCTGTAAGTGAGCAATATTTTTGGCCGGGCAGCAGCAACTGGTATATTTTTATGGAATACTATTTTCAGCTCGCCATGCATGCCGGTGAATATAAGAAAGCATCAGCTATTATGGTTTCGGTAGTTCACGGCAAACACCAGGAAAACATCCGTAGCTCAAGCAGGGAAAAATGGGAAATATTCAAGGCATACAACAACTATACTTCCGGTATCCCTGGCAATGGCGATACATTTGATATTGAAAATTTCACAAAAGATTTTCCAATATACCACCAGGATAAAAAGGGCTATAACATATCTATACTCATCATACAATGGTGCTTCCTGATCAGGATAGGCGCATACGGAAAGCTGTATGACATAGCCGAAGCGCTGAAAAAATATCAGTTGCGGTACCTCAAAGGCAGTACAGATTATAGGACAGACCTCTTTGTGGGTATGATGCTTACAGCAAACAGGCTCCAGTATAACTATGAAGCCGTATATAAAGAAACGCGGGAAACGATAAATGAATTAAAATCCCTGCCCTTCACCTACAATGGCAGTTTAGATGGCCTGGAGGTAATACCTTTCGATATATTATTGGAAATGCCACTGGCAGATATGAAAATTCGCAATTAGGAATTGGCTGTCGCTATCCCGCTCTTACTTTGTCCTAAGGGCTACACCCCTCGCTGATATATTACGCCCTTACAGGGCTGGACGCTCTCCGCTCTTCCGCTCTTTCTTTCGTCCTTCGCTCTCATTTTTCCGCTCTCCCGCTCTCCGCACTCCGCTCTCTCTTCCGCTCTTTTCCATTTTTGGACAAAAACGGAATAGAATTTGTACCTTTGCACACCTTTTTCTACTTCTTGCTATACCATGTCCCTTCTCAAAGATAAAATTGATGCCGATAGATTGCCCGCACATATTGCGATCATTATGGATGGCAACGGGCGTTGGGCCAAGGAAAAAGGCGAAGACCGCATTTTCGGGCACCAGAATGGCGTGACCTCGGTAAGGAACTGTGCTGAAGCGTGCGCCGAAATAGGTGTGAAATACCTTACATTATATGCTTTTTCTACTGAGAACTGGAACAGGCCTGTTGAAGAAGTAAATGCCTTAATGGAGCTTCTTGTGAAAACGATAAGTTTGGAACTGAAAACACTAAATGACAACAATATTTCGTTACATGCCATCGGGAACCTGGCACAGTTGCCGGGCGATTGCCATAACGAACTACAGGAAGCCATCAAAAACACATCAAAAAACGACGGTTTGAGCCTTATACTCGCTTTAAGCTATAGCGGAAGATGGGACATATTAAATGCGGTAAACAAAATACTTTCTTCAAATAAAATGAGGGACGGCGAAAAAATAGAAGAAAGTTATTTTAAGTCACAGCTAACTACTGGGCCATATCCAGACCCTGAGCTATTGATAAGGACAAGCGGCGAACGCCGTATCAGCAATTTTTTGTTGTGGGAACTTGCATACACCGAGCTCTATTTTACGGATAAAATGTGGCCCGAATTTGAAAAAGACGATCTCTACTCCGCGATTTTGGATTACCAGCAACGTGAAAGGCGATTTGGAAAAACCAGCGAGCAAATACAATTTTAATGAAGAAATTTTTTCCAGTCCTTTTTATGGCCATGCTCGGTTTTTCTATGGCGAATGCCCAGAAAGACAGTATTCAGATCAACTATGCCATCCCCAGTTCCTATATTATCGGTGGCATCTCGGTAAGTGGTGACGCCTTTATTGAAAAAGGGATCATTGTTTCACTTGGCGGATTAACCAGGAACCAAAAGATTACTGTACCTGGAGATGATATTAGCAAAGCAATCACCAATCTTTGGAAACAGGACCTTTTTTCAGATGTTAAAATTCTGGTTGATAGTGTCCGCGGAAATAAAATCTATCTGAGGTATGACATTAAAACCAGGCCTCGCCTTTCCAAGTATAAATTTACGGGAGCCGGCAACAACGAGAAAAAAGTAAAAGATGAAGTAAAATTATCAGCAAATGATATTGTTACCGAGCAATTGAAAAAAAGCGCCATACAAAGTATCAAAGATTTCTACATAAGTAAGGGATATCCTAATGCGGCGATATCCGTAAAAGAAATTCCTGATACATCTAAAACCAACCGGGTTATCCTGGATTTTATTATTCATCAGGGCAACAGGATACGAATCAGTCATATCATTTTCACTGGTAACAGTGCATTCACTTCACGTAAGTTGAAAACCGTGTTGAAGAAGACCAAAGAATACCAGAAATACAATATTTTCCAGAGCTCAAAGTTTCAACCGGATGACTATTCGGACGATAAAACAAAGTTGCTCGAGTATTACCATACACATGGCTATAAAGATGCGAGAATCCTTTCAGATTCTACATATCCAATGCCTAACGATATGATCAATATCGTGTTAAATATCCATGAAGGTCATAAATATTATTTCAGGCATATTACCTGGTCTGGTAATACCAAATATGCTTCAGTTGACCTGAACAAAATCCTGAACATAAGAAAAGGTCAGGTATATAACCCGGAATTGCTGGAAAAAGGACTTTATATAAATGAAGCAGGCCTTGACATAACTTCATTATATATGGATGATGGGTATCTTTTCTTCTCCCTGACTCCTGTTGAAGCTGCCGTAGACCACGACAGTGTGGATATGGAGATCAGGATATTTGAAGGGCCACAGGCCACTATAAACAGGGTTACCGTTGTAGGAAATACTAAGACACACGATCATGTGATTTTAAGGGAGTTAAGGACAAAACCAGGTCAGAAATTCAGCAGGAGTGATATCATCAGGTCTCAAAGGGAGTTATCTCAAATGGGATATTTTGATGCTGAAAAAATGAATGTTACTCCAAAACCAAACCCAAAAGACGGAACAGTTGACCTGGAATATACCGTGGTTGAAAAACCTTCAGACCAGATTGAGCTTTCAGGAGGATATGGTGCAGGCTATCTGGTAGGGACATTAGGATTAACCCTCAACAATATCAGTATAAAAAATCTGCTGGCAAACAACTGGCAAGGCGGTTACCCATCAGGTGATGGACAAAAAATAAGTGTCCGGGCACAAGCAAATGGCCCGAGTTTGCAATCGTACAATTTATCTTTCACTGATCCCTGGTTTGGTGGACATCAACCTAATTCATTTACTTTCAGCTTGTTTTATTCTGTACAAAATCTCAGCGGCGAACAACTAAATTCTCCCGGAGCCTCAATAGGAATCGGCAGAAGGCTTAAATGGCCTGATGACTATTTTACTTTGTACCATTCTGTATCCTACCAGTATTATACATTCAATAATTATCCACTCATTAATAATTTTAATACCGGATATGCGAATAACTTCAGCTTTAAACATGTATTAACCAGAAACTCTGTAGATAATCCAATCTACCCTTCCAGTGGTTCGGTTTTCAATTTATCGCTCCAATGGACCCCGCCCTGGTCTATGTTCAGTAAACAGAACTATGCTGATCTTTCAGAACAGGACAAATACCGGCTGCTTGAATACCATAAGTGGAAATTCAGCGGACAGCAATACATGAGCCTGGATAGAGCACATAAACTTGTATTGCAAACTTCAGCCGAGTTTGGAGTAATTGGGCTTTATAACCAAAATATCGGTCTTACGCCATTTGAAAGATTTTATATAGGAGGGGACGGCCTATCTGGGTTTTACCTTGATGGCCGTGATATCGTAAGGCTTCGGGGATACGCTGCTACTACTTCTGTAACGCCCCAGATAACAGATCTTAATGGGTCTATAATTGATCAGGGAGCAACCATATATGATAAATTCACTTTTGAGCTCAGGTATCCATTTACAAAATCAGAAGCTGCCACTATTTGGGCGGAAGTATTCGCAGAAGGGGGAAATGGCTGGCTTAATTTCAGCACATTTAACCCATTCGAGCTTAAAAGATCGGTTGGAGG
>JABDEJ010000072.1 GCA_013287095.1 Bacteroidota bacterium
GGTGGAAAAGCCATTGACATACACTTCAACCGTTTTCCAGCCTTCCGGTTCTACAAACAATTGATGCCTGTCTTTATCAGCAAACCGATCTATTTTATCTTCTATCGAAGGACAATATCTGGGCCCCCGTCCTTGTATTCTTCCACTGTACATTGGCGACTGTTCAAAGCCGGTGCGAAGCATTTCATGAACCTCAGAATTGGTATAAGTAATCCAGCAACTCATCTGCTTTTCGGGCAAATTATTATCGGGAAGAAAGCTAAATTTTCCCGGTACTTCATCCCCTTTTTGCTCCTCCATTTTTGAATAATCAAGGCTCCTGGAATCTACCCTTGGAGGGGTACCGGTTTTCATCCGGCCGGCATCAAAACCGAGTTCGATCAATTGCCCGGTGATTCCTGTTGCGGCGCGCTCTCCTACCCTGCCACCACCAAATTGCTTTTCTCCTATGTGAATAATGCCATTCAAAAAGGTGCCATTTGTAAGGATAACGGCTTTGCTTCTGATCTCAATTCCCATCTGGGTTTTTACACCCACTACGGCCCCGTTTTCGATCAATAAGCCCGACACCATTTCCTGCCAGAAATCTACATTCGGGGTCTGCTCCAAGGCTAATCGCCATTCTTCAGCAAACCGCATACGGTCGTTTTGAGTCCGTGGACTCCACATGGCGGGGCCTTTGGACCTGTTGAGCATCCGGAACTGTATCATGGATTTATCAGCAATGATACCGGAATAACCACCCATCGCATCAATTTCCCTGACGATCTGCCCTTTTGCAATACCACCCATAGCCGGGTTGCACGACATTTGGGCAATGGTCTGCATATTCATGGTTACCATCAGGACTTTTGATCCCATATTTGCGGCAGCAGCGGCAGCTTCACAGCCTGCATGACCAGCACCAACTACTATTATATCATATTCGGGAAACATTATGCTTCTATTTTAGTGTTTTCTTGTTTCACGTGAAACGAACCCGGTTTCATATATTGCTCTTCAAGCCTTCTCATATCCTTCTTTTCTGCATCTGTCTGATCATCAAATCCGGCGAGATGTAAAGCACCATGGATAATAACCCTTGACATCTCTTCATTCAAAGAAACCTTGTTTGCCTCAGCGTTCTCCTTCACCCTGTCAATACTTATGTACAATTCAGCCTCCAGACCTTTAGGGTCCTCAGAATAGTTAAACGTAATGATGTCGGTATAGTAATCATGTCCGAGATATTCAACATTCATTTTGAGCAACTCATCATCACTAAGAAATACAATATTCACATATCCAGGTAATAAATTATACTGGGATATGATCTCATTAATCGAAGAAATCACCCCTGCCTCTACTTCCTCGTTGAACGAGGGATATATATTAAAAAAAGATATCATCACAGCAAAGGTACAACAATCTACAGAAGGGATACCGTTCCCTGGTACCGGTGAATGGTAAGGTCGAGCCCGATAACGGTTATATAATACACATATACATCGTTTGGTGCCGTTGCACCATTCTTCATAGAACCATCCCATCCCTTCTTGATTCTGTCCGTTGTAAATATAAGCTCTCCCCAACGGTTATATATATCCATTCTTGATTGCAGGGTATCTGCAAACGTCGTTACGGGTCTGAAAAAAGTATTAAAGACCTCATAAGGTGCAAACGCATTTGGAATAAAGACAATAGGGGCATCCACATAACAAACTGTATTGGAATAACTTGTTTCTGCAAAACCATAAGCATCACTATCTCCATTTTCGTACGCTTTTACCTGGTAACATACTCCCGGCCTTGCATAATCTGAAAAAGAATCCAGGTCTGTATAGTCCGTGGTGGATCCGTTTAAATTTGCGATATCACTTATCACCGGGTTACTATCTTCAACAGTCCGTAATACATTATAGCCCAAAACCCCACCACTCCATTTTTCATAAGGGTTCCATTTAAGGTTTTTGATCCTTCCATCCTTCGAAAGCTGGAGAATGATATTGTGGGGAACATTGCTTTGCCCGCCATATTGGCCGCACGTATTGAAGGCTTTCACCATGTAATATCTTACGGCCCTTGTGGCATCTATCGAACTATCAACATAACTGTATTCCCCACCGCCAATGTTGTTTCCGGATATTGTAGCGATCAATTCAAGACTTGCAGGATCTATTCCCCTGTAAAGCTCAAAATAGCCCACTTCAGAATTATTGTTGGTTGTCCAGTCCAGCTCAATATCTTTCCCAATAGTGGTAACAGTTTTAATATAAACGTACTGAAACGGTTTCTGAAACTGGGTAGTCATAGAAATCCTATTTGATGCGGATGTAATAACAATCACGCTGTTTTCCACCGCACGCACATAAAAATAATACTTAGTCAGGTTTTTAAGGCCGCTGAATGTGAAAGTGGTCCCATCAGCTTCCCCCGCATACTTGTATCCCTTCGATGAATCAGTTGAATAATAAACATAATAATACCTCACCCCATTCCGCCAGCCACCATATCCAGACCAGGACAAGGTGACCGTATATTTGCAACTATCCTGCGAAGATGTCAGAAAAACAGTCGTTTGCGTTCCTCCCAATGGAGAAACATTATCACAACTATCCACTGCTGCCAATTGATAGCTATAGGCATGATTATTAGCATTGGCAGTAGTATCAACCCCATTATTTGCGTGGTTTCTATAAATGGTATCCAATGGGAAACTGCCGCCCTTTACCGCATTGATGATAAAACTTTTAGTGTCTTTATAAGCTAAAGGCGGATTGGTGGACCAACCTATAACCACTTTTCCGTTTGTAAGCACACTTACTGAATCCGGATCGGTTACAGGCGGAGGAGTTGAATCAACAAGTAATGTATCTGATATGGAAATGTTCTTAGGAGCAGCGCATTGGGTTATGTACTCAATAAAAAAGGACCCTCCCAAATATCTTGCACCATTGGGTATAACATAATTAGTTACATTGGCTTTCATGGTACTATCGACCAGCTTAAACGTACCAAAATGTGGCTCCCCAAATATCAATATCTTTGAAAAACCCTTACAGGTATCCGTGTACTGGTACCAGGAGATCGTAACAACTCCGGAAGACGAAATACAAATCCGCCTTAAATGCGGACCATTCCCAAACGCCTTGCCTGAAAAGAAAAGCATTGAAAAGAAGACGAATACAACCTGGGAATATCTTATTACTGACCTGTTATTAATCAAACGATGACTTTAACTTTACCTTTGTAGTATAACTAATAGATAATGAAACGAAATAATTCTCCAAAACTGATAGAACCTCAAAAATTTAAACCTGAAGACGGCACAAGGCTTAACAAATACATCAGCAATTCGGGTGTGTGTTCAAGAAGAGAGGCCGATCAATTGATTTCACAGGGCAAAATTAAGGTAAATGGGGAAGTTATCACGGAATTAGGATATAAAATAGCTCAAAACTCGGTAGTTACGTACAATGACAAGCCCATAAAACCACAGAATTACGTTTATATTCTGCTCAACAAACCGGCCGGAACCATAACAACAACCAGCGATCCGGAAAATAGAAAAACGGTAATGGACCACATATTTAAAGCTACAAAGGAACGTGTTTACCCCGTTGGAAGGCTAGACAGAAATTCTTCAGGGCTATTGCTGTTTACCAATGACGGGGATTTGACCAATGCCTTAACCCACCCTTCTAAAAAAATAACCAAGATATATGCGGTTACCCTTGACAAACCTCTTGCCAAAACAGATTTCCAAAAAGTGGTTGATGGCGTAGAACTCGAAGACGGGCTTGCTGAGGTGGATGAGCTGGCCTATACTAACGGGAACGATAAAAGCGAGGTTGGGGTAAAAATTCATTCCGGCAAGAACAGGATCATAAGAAGAATATTTCAAAGTATTGGATATGAAGTTGTTAAACTCGATAGGGTTGTTTTTGGGTTATTAACAAAAAAGGATTTACCCCGTGGAAAATGGAGGTTTTTAACCCAATTAGAAGTGAATAAACTTAAGGGCGAACAATCTTGAGTTTCTATTTGTTTGCAACCATCATTTTATACCAAAGTATACCACAAGGTTTCAACGCTTGTCACCCGCAAGAAATAAAAAATATATTCACTTTTGACTATTTTACTGGTTTGTTAATAAAATATTAACAAATTATTAATCAAACCTTTAAAACTGGATAAACTGTTCATTACCGTCTCTTGTTTGAGAACAACCGTTCATACAAGCAAATCCTGATTTTTTTATCCCCATATCCACAGCTCCATATATCCTACAACATAAAAATTTAAAAATCTTTTAAGACTAAAGACCTGTAGAAACTTTGGTTACTGGTTTTATGTTCTAAGTAAGATAGTGCCCAAGATACTCTAAAAAGTTGAACCTTATTGAAAGATTTTGTTATCTATTAAAAATTTTTAGGTTAAATTATGCGCATTGTTGATTAATATTCGTAGGTTTGTTATTCATTGCCAAAAAATGTATTCTTATGAGAAAAATTTACAAATTACTTGTTCCATTAATTGCGGTTTTCGCACTGTGGGCGCCGTTTTCTGCGCGTGCGACCCACGTTATGGGGGCTGATATAGAGTGGAGTTGCCTTGGTAACGACACTTTTTTAATTACAGCTCACGCTTATAGGGATTGTAACGGGATACAGTTAACAGGTACCGATCTCCAGTACTTTACTCCGGGCGATACTTGTGTTCCAACTCCAGTTGGTTCGGGCCAGGTTTGTTGCGGTACCGATATTACCCCTGTCTGCAACAGAAGTTGTACCAGGTGTATTTCCAACTCTTCCTGTGTTTTTCCTTATGGTATTGAAGAATTTACAATTACGGAAAAGGTTTATTTAAGTCCGAATTGCTGTCATTATACGTTTTCCTGGGAAGAGAATGCGCGTAACAGCGCTATTACAACCGGGGCAGCGAACCAGACCTTTTACATTGAAGTTCATGTGAATATATGTGTCCAACCCTGTGTCAGTTCACCTTATTTCACAAATCCGCCGGTAGCTATATTTTGTGTCAACCAGTGCGAGGTTTATAATCCAGGCGTTGATGACAATAGCCGGGATGCAGAAGGACGGGCAGATTCTTTGTCATACAGTTTCGGTGTTCCTTTATCCGGACCAGGTATGACTATTCCTTATCAGACGCCATACACAAATGACGCACCGTTGATATTTGCCGGACAAAGTAAAACCCAGCCGTTTATTCCCCCTTATTGTTATGGTTTCCATCTTGATTCTACAACGGGGGACCTTGAATTTAAAGCTGTAAAAACAGATATTACAGTATTGAATATTGTGGTTACCATTTATCGACGAGACTCGCTTGGAATAGAGCGGGTAGTTGGTGATGTACAACGGGGTCTTGAGCTTATCATTATTGATTGTCCCAATGACATACCGCCCGTTATCCCGGGCATTAACGGTGGTAATTCGTACTCAGAGAAAATCTGTGCAGACAAGCAGACCTGCTTCAATGTAAAAGCATTCGACTTGTTGCCGGCGGATACCGTAAAATTGGCCTGGAATAATCCAGGTACTATGGATGGTGCTACATTCACCGTTGTTCCGAATGGGCAGAAATGGCCAACTGCCGTATTCTGTTGGTTTCCAACAGATGCCGATGTAAGAACATATCCATACACATTTATTGCAACAGCAACAGATAATGCCTGCCCTATCCCAGGCTCGGCTTCAAAAGCATTTAATGTTTATGTCATTTCTGCGCCATCTGCCATTTACTCTGCTACGGTTGAAAAATGTGGGGTTGTATTGTTCCAGGCTCAGCCGTCAGCAACTTCGTCAACATCTATCACGTCATATTTATGGGTCGGCGAGGGCGCTCCCGGATACGGGCCATTGTATATTATTGGTCAAAAAGGAACTTATAAGTACACAAAAGGGGGTACTTATCATTATTCCCTGATTGTTACAGGGCCTGATGGCTGTGTAAGGAACTACTCTGACAGTGTGAAAATAGCGAATTTCCCGGGGATAAGCATTCCAAGGGATACTGAAGTGTGCAATAATACTCCGACTATTACCGTAAAAGCAACTCCTGTAAACGCCTTCCAGCCTTACCAGATCTGGTGGAATTTTAAAGATAAAAATGGTGATTCAATAACCACGGGAACGATCACTGAAAAGATAACCCATGATACGGCATTCCGGGTAAATATATTAGACCAGGGTTGTACAAACTACGACTCTATGAAGGTAAAAGTGATCCCGTTGCCCCAACCAAATATTGGACCAGACCAGCGTGGATGCTGGGGTAAAGGCGTAATGTTGACTACGGGCCTTCCACATATGCCAGTAACAAACTGGACATGGATACTTGGAAAAGATACTGAGAAAAACGTCTTGCATGGCGATACAATTTATGTACAGGATTCAGGTATCTACGTAGTATATGCCCAGGATTCTATTGGATGCGGGGGTTATGACACTGTAAATGTCTTTTTCAACCCGCTGGTGCAGGCAAACCGGACTGACAGTGTCGTATGTATTAATTCCAAGGTAACATTAAGGGCCGGGATCGGTGGTTCCGGAGCATCATATTTGTGGTTAGACGCAGAACATGGTAATAGAATTCTGAGTACTTCGCCAACATTTACATTTGTTGCAAATGCAAATGTTAAGGGAGGGTACGGCAAGGCTTTTAATGCTACAGTTGTGATACGACAGAGCCAGCATGGGATCACTTGTGTGGATTCTGGATATTATGATATCACGGTACACACACCAACACGCCCTACTTTATATAAGATACCACCGCAATGTATTTCTAACCCTGCATTGTTTTTGACCCCTGGGCCTCCTTACGTTGACCCTGCACACCAGGGCGGGACCTGGACCTATCCGAGGAACCCATCAGCCATTATAGACAATTACCTTTACCCTTCCGTAATGGGAGAGACGTTTGGCACAAAACTTGGGTGGATATATTATACTTACACTGATCAATACAAGTGCGATACTGCTGATTCCATACAGGTCATTATCAGCGATCTGCCACAGGTGAGCGCTGGTCCGGATACAACAATTTGTACGGCAAAGGGCTTATATCTGTTGAGCAATGGAGGTGTAACACCGAACGGAGGGCTTTGGTCTCTTTTCAACGGCTCCCCGCCCCCTCCATCAAAGGCGCTTACGTATTCCAAGGCAAGGGACAGTACATTCTTTGACCCTAATGCTGCCGGTGTGCTGGATACTGTTTATGGGGTAATATATAATTATACATCTTCGGCTTCGGGTGGCAAATCATCTTGCAGCAATTCAGATACTGTATTTATAAGGGTCAGGACCAATCCACAAGTGACCGTAATTCCAATGGACTCATTGTGTCTAAATGCAGATCCTTTATCATTAACCACTTATGCGAATCCACAGAACGGGATATGGAACTTTAGCGACGGAACCAATCCTAGTGCATTAACACATGGCTCTTTTGGTTATGGTTTCCTTGCAAGTGTTGCAGGGCCAGGGTGGCATCATATAAAATATACCGCATACGGTGATCAGGTTCGGAGCATCTGCCCTACCAGCGTGACGGACAGCGTTTACGTGGTGGCAGCACCTTCTGTTGATTTTCACACAATTGACAACCAGTGGGAATATTGTGTAAACCATAATAAAGTGTCCCTCGTTCCTACATTAAACGGGGGCATTACCAAATTAGGGGCGTTTAATGTCTCTGCCAGGCAGGACGAAATTACCAATACTGGTGCCACTTACTTTTTTTTACCAGGGAATGGAGATACCGTCAATAGCAATACCAACACGGTGACTTATACGCTACAGTATAACAAAAACGAGTGCCATGTATCTGCAAGCCACGTTATCAAGGTAGACGGGCGGCCGTCTGTTCAGATCACGACAGGCGCGAACGAATGCGCTGGTCCAACCAGTTTCATAATCAAGGCAACAAAGAGTAATGCCACAAAACTAGTATGGACCTCAGACGGGAGCAACCTGGGTTTTTCACCATTAAATGGCGACAGTTCGGAAGTTTCATACTCACCTACAGGGGCGCAACTTTTGATCGGGAGCTTCCAGGTGACAGTTACAGCATCAAACTCAGGAGACTGTACACCGGCTTCGGCGACAACTACTTTCAATATAAATCCACTACCTGTCGTTAATTTCAGTTCTGACACGGCTGGTTGTGAACCGTTTGCTGTGCATTATACCTCTACAGTATCTGTTGGAGGCGTCACAAACAGTAGCGTTGTGAAAGCCTATGACTGGGATTTCGGTGACGGGAGTGCACATTCGCAAGATGCCGATCCAATACACGTTTATAATGTAACCAATGGCAAGGACACCCAGCAATATAATGTAACCCTTACAGTCACATCCGATTCTAATTGCGTGAATGACATTGTAAAAAATGGATGGATAACGGTTTATGCCACCCCAAAACCGATCATAGCTGCAAACCCTCAGTTCACGACGATCGCATTACCACAGGTGCAGTTTAACATAGACCCACGGAGCACGGGAATTGCTTATAATGATCCAAATACAACGTACAGATGGACATTCGGCGACTCCACTCATACAATATCCACGTTAAAAAGCCCGCAATACACTTATGGTGATACAGGTGTCTTTAAAGTGAGGCTTGAGGTAAATTCTAATGGTTGTATAGGTGATACATTTATTGATGTATATGTACAGCCAGAGCTTATCATTTACATACCAAACGTGTTTAAACCGGACAATCATCATGGCGATATAAAGGGTGGCCATGAGCCTAATTACTTCTCGACTGAGGTGAACAATACCTTCCAGCCGTATATCAGCTCATATCAAAGTTTCCAGATGGATGTTTACAACCGTTGGGGGCAACTTATGTATTCCACTACCGATCCCAACAAGGGATGGACAGGCTGGTTTGAAGGACATGAACCTGTACAGGATGCGTATGTATATGTCATAAAAGCTACCGGATTTTCCGGTAAGGCATATACCTTTACAGGTACGGTGACCTTGCTGTATTAAAGAAATTATACATAATCCACAAAAAGTTATTAACTTTGCGGTGGATAAGAGATAAAAGAGGGGACAAAGTCCCCTTTTTTATTACGTTTATGAAGGAAATTATCGAAAAAATAATAAAAAACAAGTTAGAAGGAACGCAGCTTTTCCTTGTGGAAATGACGGTATTGAAAAACAAAATTGAAATTTATATTGACGGTGACACAGGTGCAAATCTTGAAGATTGTGCCTTGTTGAACAGGCATTTACACAGAACCCTTGAAGAGATGAACGTTGATGCAGGGAATTACGTTGTGGAGATGTCGTCACCAGGACTGGACAGAAATATCAAGGAAGTGCGTTCATTTAAGAAAAACGTAGGCCGAAGCCTGAGAATTAAAAATGCTCAAAACAAGTACCAGACAGGAAAACTGTCGATGGTAGGGGAAAAAGGGATCATATTGACCCCAACAAGTCAAACCAGGAAATTGGAATTTATTAACTATTCGGATATACAAGAAGCAAAAGCAGTTATATAAAAGGGTAATAAAATGAATAACGAGGGATTAGTAGAATCATTTGCCGATTTTAAAGACTTTAAAAACATTGACCGTGTCACGATGATGCGTGTACTTGAGGAAGTTTTCAGGACTACTTTGCGCAAAAAATTCGGCACTGACGAAAATTTTGACATTGTCATAAATGCAGAAAAGGGAGACCTTGAAATCTGGCGGAACAGGACCATTGTCGCTGATGACGAGATCGAAGATCCAATAAGCCAGATTGCCTATAGCGAAGCCATAAAAATAGAGCCTGACTTTGAAATAGGGGAGGACTTGCCAGAAGAAGTGACTATTAACTCTTTTGGAAGAAGGGCGATCCAGGCGGCAAAACAAAATCTATTCAACAGGATTCTTGAACTTGAAAAGGAAGGTATTCTTCAGAAATATAAAGATCGTGAAGGTGAAGTGGTCAGCGGGGAAGTTTACCAGGTCTGGAAAAAGGAAATACTTGTTCTGGATGATGAAGGAAACGAACTGGTACTGCCGAAAACAGAGCAGATCCCAAGCGATCATTTCAAAAAAGGGGATAGTATTCGTGCGGTGGTTACCCAGGTCGAATATAAAAACAATAACCCTTTAATCATTATTTCAAGGACATCCCCATTGTTTCTGGAAAGATTATTCGAACTCGAAGTGCCCGAAATTGCGGATGGGTTGATTAATATCAAACATATTGTAAGGGAGCCGGGTGAAAGGGCAAAAGTTGCTGTAGAATCATACGATGATCGTATTGATCCTGTCGGCGCTTGTGTGGGCATGAAAGGTTCCAGGATTCATGGAATCGTAAGAGAGCTCAGAAATGAAAACATAGACGTTATTAATTTTACCAATAATAAGAACCTTTATATCTCCCGTTCCTTGAGTCCGGCCAAGATAACTTCAATTACAATTGATGAGGCAGCTAAAAGAGCTTCTGTATATTTAAAACCAGACCAGGTAAGCCTTGCCATCGGCAAAGGCGGCCTTAACATCAAACTTGCAGCAAAGCTTACAGGTTATGAAATAGATGTATTCAGGGAAAGCGATGAAGAAGAGTATGATGTTGACCTTGAAGAATTTGCAGATGAAATAGATGGCTGGATCATTGATGAGTTGAAAAATATCGGTTGTGATACAGCTAAAAGCGTTCTTCAGCTTAGTAAAGAAGAATTGGCAAGGCGTACAGAATTGGAAGAGGAAACAGTAAAAGAGATTTTGTCGATCCTTAAAGCGGAATTTGAACAATAGAATAGAGCAGGGAAACCCAAATATGACGGAAAGCAGTGCACCCAGGCGTCTGGCAAAAGTGGCTTTTGAATTTAACATCAGCCAGTCAACGCTTGTAGATTTTTTAAATGGCGAAGGTATTGCCATAGAAAACAAACCGACTTCAAAAGTTACTGAAGAGGCTTACATTGCACTGCTCAAAAAATTCTCGCCAGACAAACTAACAAAAGAAAGGTCTGATAAGCTAAAGCTAACGCCTTTAATTCATAAGGAAGAAAAGAGTGCAGAGGCCAAGCTTCATCCCGAAGTACATGTTCCTAAAATTGAAGGAACTGCGGTGCAACCGCCTGTAAAAGAGACTGAAGTTGTAGTAGCCCCTGTAGAACCTGTTGAGGTTAAACCGGAAAAGGTAAAAGAAAACGCGGCGCGCCCTCCTGTCCATCAATGCGTTTCCTTTTCCTTCTTTTCTTCTTGATCGTGTTAAGATCGTCAGTTGAAGCAAGAGGTTTTTTCTTTGGCTTAAATTGGTCAAGATCTATTTTCCCAAGAATAGTTAGTCCTGGCTTATCTGCTTCGGTTTCTTCGGGTAATACAGTTTCGACCAGGTCTTCGACTTCAATCTCAGGAATCAGTTCCGGTTCGGGCTCAGGGAGAATTTCATTGACGACCGGTTCAGCCTTGCCTGATGCTTTTGACTTCTTTGCTTTCTCGGCAGTGGGTTGTTCAGTTGTGGCTTGTTCGGTTTCCGGAGTTTTTAT
>JABDEJ010000073.1 GCA_013287095.1 Bacteroidota bacterium
GAAGAAGCAGTTGTACCCATAACTACCAGGTTATTACTCTTATCCACCACCATGCTATGCGGCTGTTCATTTCCCTTTTTCCCGCCAAGGTAGGTTGCAAAAATCAGGCTCTTGCCATCAGGTGAATATTTAAGGATACCGGCATCACGCGCAAAAAAACCCATGACTTCAAGATCCGGGGAAGTGGATTTAGCACTGTAATTCGTTCCTCCGGCAAAAGTGCCCTGAAAGGCACCACTTGTAACGGGGAAACCTGCGTCAAAAACAACTCCACCTGAATAACCATCCCCGAGGCTGTCATACGTTGCTGTAAATCCCCAATTGTCAGCGGTAGAACCAGAATAGGTTGAAAATATTACTAAAGGATCTATAATAAGCGGCTTTGTTTTGTCATAGCCAAGCGGAAATTCAAAACTTTCTACATTGCCATTCACGATATTAAAAAAACAGGGGACGGCAACTTTCTCTTCATTAATTAATTGATAGGCATAAGGGCTTTTCTCGACAATATTCACCAAGGCGCTGTTGATCCAAAGATCACCATCTTTTATATAGACACTATCAGCGCCTTTTATCCTTATTTTTATGGATGTAGGGTCTGCGCCGGGTTGAACGGTATAAGTATATTCCAGGTCAGAACCTTCAGCGCTCAGGGCAAGATTGATTCCCTGATATAGGTTAGTGTAATTAAAATCTGAATAGGCCTTCACCCCTGATTTCCATTGGGAGGGATCGTTTCCAATATAATAATTGTAGTATTCAGGGTCTTGGTTTTGAAGGTTTGTTTCGACATTTGAGTTAGCGTCTATCCAATCAAGAAAAAAAGCCTGCCCATGGACGGTAGATGTATCAATCCTATAAGGATCGGCATGAAATGATTCTACATCCCTGGCATTTAAAAAACCATACCTCACCTGGTTTTTACAAAGGAAAATAGCGCCCGATTTGATACTGGCACGGGACAGAACCCCGACATCCCATTGCCCCATATTCTGGATAAACCTGCCCTGTGCGCTTATATTAGGGCCATACAATAGGGCAAACAATGCAAATGGCAATATTCCAACATAAAATGCCCAATTTCTGGTGTTCATGACTGTTTTAGCAGTAAACTATCAAATTTAACAAACATTTTCATACAAAAGTGGCAATACAATAAAGGAACCTCTAAAAACCCTTTTTTATAGCCTCATAATTCCTTGCTCTCGCAAGGAACTCCCAAAAGAGAAGGTAAATGGTAAGTTTTAGAGGTTCCCTAAAATCTTTGCTATATTTTTGTACCCAATTAACAGATTTTACCATGCTTACTTTAACATATATACGTGAAAACAGGGAAGAAGTAGTCCGTCGTCTTCAAATAAAAAACTTTAAAGGCGTAGAGCTTGTGGATAATATTGTCGCACTTGATGCTATGCGGCGAAAACTGCAAAAAGAAATGGACGACAATCTTGCCGAATCGAACAGGTTGTCGAAAGAAATTGGTGTCTTGTTCAAGGAAGGTAGGAAAGAAGATGCGGACATACTTAAAGAAAAGACTGTTACCCTTAAAGACAGTTCCAGGCAGATCCAGGAAAAGTTGGAGCTCACTGAAAAAGAACAAAATGAGATGCTGGTCTTATTGCCTAATCTTCCTCATACATCCGTAAAGCCAGGCTTTGCTGCAGAGGATAATGAGGTGGTACACACATCAGGTGAAACTGATATCGTTGGAGAAAATGCCCTTCCACATTGGGACCTGGCCAAAAAATATGACCTGATTGATTTTGAACTGGGTAATAAAATTGCAGGTGCCGGATTTCCTGTTTATAAAGGCAAAGGTGCCAAACTACAGAGGGCTCTTATCAATTTCTTCCTTGATGAAGCTGCAAAACAAGGATATTTAGAAATTGAACCTCCCATTTTGATAAATGAAGCAAGCGGTTTCGGAACAGGACAACTCCCTGATAAAGAAGGACAAATGTACTTTGTAGAAAAAGACGGTATGTATCTTATTCCTACCGCAGAAGTACCTCTGACCAATATTTACAGGGATGTAATTGTAAAAGAAGAAGAGCTGCCAATAAAATTGACGGCCTATACCCCTTGCTTCAGGCGGGAAGCCGGTTCTTATGGCAAAGACGTACGTGGTCTGAACCGTCTGCATCAGTTTGATAAAGTGGAAATTGTACAAATCGCACACCCGGATAAATCTTATGGCATCCTTGAACACATGAAGGATTACGTAGCCGGGTTGATCGAAAAACTGGGCCTCCCCTATCGCATTCTCAAACTCTGTGGCGGGGATATGAGTTTTACTTCTGCACTTACTTATGACATGGAAGTATATTCAGCTGCCCAAAAAAGATGGCTTGAAGTGAGCTCTGTTTCTAATTTTGAAAATTTCCAGGCCAACCGTGCAAAAATCAGATTCAAAGACAAAGAAGGAAAATCCATTTTGGCTCATACACTTAACGGCAGCGCCTTAGCATTACCGCGCATCGTAGCTGCAATTCTCGAAAACAACCAGGATGAAGATGGGATCAATATTCCAAAAGTACTGGTGCCATATACAGGGTTTGAGAGGATTTGATGCTCCGTGGGTTTCACCCACGGTTATTCATATTCAACCCTTTCAGGGTTGTTGGATTAAATTATACGTAAATGATGCCCTTGTGTAAAGAAGCTGATAAGAAGCCTGAAAGGCTTCAACGTGCATAACCGCGGGTGAAATCCGTGGAAAGCAATCACACTTTCTACAACCCTGAATGGGGTTGAACATCTTTAGGAACCAACTTTCCCATCTACTTCTAATGAAAAATCGAACCCAACTGTATGATCTGTTTTGTAATGACATTGTTATCACTCATAAAGACGATCATGTACATTCCCGGACGGGTCCCAAGAGTAGCCGCATTATAACTGATAGTATATGCCCCAACAGGTTGGTTTTTATCCAATAAGGTACAAATTTCCCTTCCTATAGCGTCGTTTACTTTTATTCTTACACGGGCCGGATTAGGTAGGGTATAATTTATCTGCGCCTGAGTGCTGAATGGATTTGGGAAAAAATCCAGGTTCAAATGGTTAATAACCCATATCGTTGAATCGAAATGATTCATACAACCGTGGTTGCTGGTAATAGTTAAACCAACCTTATATTGCCCATCCTTTTGATAGACATGCGTAACCGGATTGCCTGTTTGCACTTCATTATCCCCAAAAGACCAATCATAATGAGATGCCGGATAGTTATTATCAATCGCTGTAAAAACTTGTTTATCAGACCCCAGGTTCGAAGTAACCCAATGAGCATTAGGGATTTCTGTTCTAAAAATCAAAATAGCTGTATCATTTCCCGGCATTGAATCTGTCTTTCCATTAGGATTGCTTGTCCATACAATAATGGTATCCTCACCAGCAGGAAAAGAATAATTGCCAATATCAACCGATACCGCACTATCCGACAAAAGACTACCTGACCATTGATATGGGGTTTGGAGTTTACCTTTTATTTTCCAGCCGATGGTGACGAAATTGAGGGTGTCAAATCCATAGTTTTTAAGATTTACCATAACAGGATCATTACCGAGACAAACTGAATCAACTGAAGTATATAAAATGCCTGCATCATAAGTTATTGGGAAAAAGAGTTCTGCAATAAAAGCATCATCGTTACCATTATAGTTTGACTGAAATGCACCAGAGCTCGCAATTTGAGAAGTACTGCTTGTGGTCCCAGTAACACATACCTTATCAGAATTATCATCCATAATGCCATAAGCATAATCATAACCGGAACCTCCATAATAAGAACTCCAAATACGACTACCTAAAGAAGAGAATTCAGCAAGAAACGCATCAATCGAACCACCAAAACTGGACTGATATGCTCCCCAACTGGAGATACCAGATGTGCTTGATGTTTCTCCCCCAATAAATATATTTCCAACGGTATTTATTGCAATACAATGCCCGACATCCGTACTCGGCCCTCCATAATAAGTACTCCAGGTAATATTTCCGACCGAAGAAAATTTTGCAAGAAAAGCATCATATCCGCCTCCATTATTCGTCATGTATGAACCGGCAGTTGCAATATCGGACGTACTTGTCGTACATCCCGTAACATATACATTATCACAGCCATCTGTGGCTATCCCACCTGCTTGATCATCATTATTCCCCCCAAAATAAGTGCTCCACAAACGGCTGCCTGATGAAGAAAATTTTGCAATAAAAACATCCTCTCCTCCTCCAATTTTCGTCTGATAGGCACCCGAACTGGCTATCCCAGAAGTGCTTGATGCTCGACCAGTAATATAAACATTGCCTGAGTTATCAATAGCTATAGCATCACTTAAATCATTTTGGCTCCCTCCAAAATAAGTGCCCCAGATAAGGTTGCCTGACGAAGAAAATTTTGCAAGAAAGGAATTCAAATAATTAGTTGAGATACCTCCATAACTTGTCTGGTAAGCACCAGTAGTTGCAATACCGGTGGCACTCCGAGTGATTCCAGTAACATACACATTGCCAAAAAGGTCTGTCGTTAATGCTTCTCCTATTTCGGCACCGCTTCCTCCATAATATGTGCCCCAAACCCTAAGTCCCGATGACGAAAATTTTGCAATAAAGCAGGTCTCCATGTGATTAGGAACACAACCATTTATTGTTTGATATGCGCCTGACGTTGCAATATCTGAAGTACTACCAGTACATCCCGTTATAAACACATCGCCAGAAATATCTGCCATTACACTCATAGATTCTTCCTGACCTGATCCGCCAAAATATGTACTCCATATCCTGTTTCCGTTAGTTGAAAATTTAGCAATAAATGCATCTTGAATTCCACCATAGATTGTTTGATATGCACCTGAACTGGCTATATCTGCAGTGCTCATTGTACTTCCAGTAATATAGACATTATCAGAAACATCAACAGATAAGCTTGACTGCAACTCATCCCCATTTCCCCCGAAATATGTCCCCCAGTGCAGGGACGGGTCTATTACTAAAGTTTTGGTCCTATCATATTTGGCTATTACAAAGCTTATTTGATTGTTTTTTAAGATAAAATGGCTTTCGATTTTTGTGGCAATATTCCCGGATTGGGCGGGGGTGAACCCCGCCCCTACATTGTTGGCGATGCCCTGATAGGTGTATGGCGCTGATTCCTCCATTTTCCCAAAAGCCAAAGAATATTCAATCCCTGAATCTTTTAATTCTTTAATGCGCTCTAATCCCTTCCATTGAATCTGAATATCACTTACTTTTCCGCCGGGATATATCACAAATTCATATTTCATGCCGCCTTCTTTGGCATGAAGGACCATGTCTATGTGGGGATAGATTGATTTGTAAGTGATGGCTTTATAGGTGTGAACATTGGTGATACCAATGTCTGCATTTCCGGTCGTGTAGTAGTTTTCGTAATATTCCTGTTGGGCGGAGGGGAGGATTTGGGCGGAGGGATTGGAGTTTAATAATACAAGATCGGCACGGTTTGTGGTGAGATTTGATGGCTGAACCTTCTCCTGACCAAATCCCCCTGCCCCCTTTGGAAGGGGGAATCCTGACGGCAGACTGGTTGCTTCTGATATATGATCCTGATTTGCTTCCGGTTTCATAAATACAAAACTGATTTTACCTGGCTGGCAATAAACATTTGCACCTCCCTGGTGACTGTAATATTTTATATCCGAGGCTGCCAATTGCCCTTTGTTTTCAACAAAGCAGGCCTGGTGGGTTTTAAAATTCTGAATCTTTGGCATGGAAGAATTACCCGCAAAAAGGGTATTCACACCAAATACGGCAATAAAAACCAATATCTTCCCTAAGCAGTTCATTCCTATAGTCTCTCAAAGTTAGGGATAAGACGAATGCTAAAGATAAATGGTTGTTTGGGGACAGTTGTGTAAGTTGACAACTTTCCAAAAGTTGCCAACTTTGAACATTGGTATAATATCTGCTCTAATGGGCGGGATGGAAAAATAGCGTTAATTTTGTGAAAACAAACAAGAGATGAAACAAAAACACCTGATTTTGCTTGGCCTGCTGACTTTGGTATCCTGTGTGCCGCAGCGCAAATTTGATGACCTGCAGAAATCTTATAATGATCAGTTTAAGAAAAATGCTGATTGTCAAAAAAACAATCTTGACTTGCAGGAGAAGGTAGATCATGACACAAAAAGCATTAGCGACCAACAGGCTAAGATCGAGTCTCTTAACAGGGATACAGCTTTGCAGGGCACCTCTTTGAGGAAGCTTACCGACCTGAATACGGAAATTAACAATGCCTACCAGAAGCTGCTGGACAAGGAAAAAGAAATTGAATCCGGTAACCAGCTAAAAACAGCGGAGATCAGCGGACAACTTGAGGAAACACAACATAAGCTCAACGAAAAAGAAGTAGAGCTCACCAATAAAGAAGACAGCCTCAATAAGATCAATACACAACTCATTACCACCCGTCAAAGTCTTGATTCGCGCGAGAAAAAAGTTAAAGAGTTATCTGACATATTGAATAAGAAAGACTCCACTGTTAAAGCGCTTAGAAATACTATCTCTGATGCACTACTTGGTTTTAAAGACAAAGGACTTACCGTGAGTGTTAAAGATGGAAAGGTTTATGTTTCAGTTCAGGACAAACTCCTTTTTCAGTCAGGTAAATACTCCTTAAACAGCGATGGAAAAGACGCTTTGCTTCAGCTTTCAAATGCATTGCTTCAAATGCCGGATATCAGCGTTATGGTTGAAGGTCATACGGACAGCATCCCTTTCAAAGGCAACGGCATATTGGTGGATAATCTTGACCTGAGCGCCAAACGCGCAACTGAGGTTGCGAGGATACTCACTACAGAAGGGAAAATCGCTCCATCAAAGGTAATTGCTGCAGGAAGAGGAGATACGGAGCCAGTTGCCAGCAATAGTACTCCCGAAGGCCGCGCTCAAAACCGCAGAACTGAAATCATTCTTACCCCGAATCTGGGAGAACTGTATAAGGTATTGAACCAGAACTAAGAAAATAATGTGATAATGTGTTGATATGCTAATGTGCTAATGCCTCCGGACTAAAATTGCGTCGTAAAACTCTTGCGTCAGCCAATTGGCACATCATCGCATTGCCACATCAGCATATTAGTTTCCTATCCTCACCGGGCTTTGATTTGGATCTACGCTGTTATCCGTAGAAGGAGTTACCGATCCCGTGATAAACAAAATCTTGGTTTCGTCAGGGATATTTGAGGTAATTGTAATGGACTTGTTAAATTTCCCAGGCCTGCCTGCAGAATTATATTTGACATGAATAAGTCCGGTTTTGCCCGGATCAACAGGTTCCTTACTCCATTCAGGTGTAGTACAGCCGCAACTTGGGCGAACGTCTTTCAGTATCAAGGGCTGATCGCCTGTATTTTTAAACTTGAAAGTGTATTCTGCAACAAGACCTTCTTTAATAGTGCCAAAATTATGGGACTCATCATCAAAAACAATCTTAGGGCCCCCACCAGATTTAGCCGGCTGGCTTTGTGAAAAAACCTGGGATGACGCTCCTAAAAGAATGAGGATAATAACAGGAAATAGCTTTTTCATAATATTAATAATCAGAATTTTATATTTTTAGTGTGCGATTTTTATTTAGAATTAAGGTCCTTGGCGGCATCGCCTTTTTTCTTCCACTCTTTCTTTGTAAGTACATTGCCTTTGATCATGAGTAAAATCTCCTCATGATTTTTCAAAACCGCATTTGTTTTTACGGCAAGGGTTTTTCTGAAAACGCCGGGACGTTCTTTGGAATGAAAAACAACTTTTATTTCACCACTTTGACCTGGCATTACAGGTTCTTTGCTCCAAAAAGGCACCGTGCAACCACAAGGCTCTTCTACATTTTGTATAATTAATGGGGCATCTCCTTTGTTCGTAAATTTAAAAACGCATTCCTTGATATCACCTTCTTTCATTGTACCATAATCATGCACCATAGATTCAAATTGGATGACGGCGCCTGTTTCCCGCGATGGGTTATGCACAGGTACTCCAGCGTTTGCAAATCCTGCAAAACATAGAAAAGAAAAAAGTATGATTCCCAATTTCATATACCCCTCGTTTGTTGATGAAAATTGAAACAATATTAATACCAAATTACCACTTTTTGAACACTTAATGCAATTTACGCTGATTTTGGTTTGAAAAAAACTGACTTTAACATCAATATCATTAATAAAATGACAAAAAACCCAGCTAAATATACTCCTGCCCAGCCAATATAATCACCGAACCTGGTATAGAAAGTCTGCTTGTGGCATATGATAAGAGGGGATTTAATTGCAGCAGGCACCCAATAATCAGTTGCCTGTAAAATTTCCCCTGAAGGCATGATAAAACACGATATTCCGGTATTAGCCGCCCTCACAATAAACTCCCTTGTTTCGATAGCTCTCAGGGCACCGGTATAGAGGTGTTGCTTATAACCCGGAGTATTTTGCCACCATCCATCATTGGTAATAATCGCCAGGACATCAGCCCCGTTTTTCACAAACTGACTCACATAATTTCCAAAAATAGATTCATAACAGATAATTGGAGCCACTTTAACACTATCGTTTACTTTAAAGGGTACGGGTGCATAGTTGCTTCCAAGACTACCTCCCGGCCCGCCCATACTTATGGAATAGCTTTCAAGAAAACTCAAAACACTTGGATAGGGCATTTTCTCTACACCGGGTACCAGCTTGAATTTGTGGTAGATATGAACACTATCTGTGTGGTCCATTTCAAAAGCCGCATTATACCCTTCATACCACCCAGAATTATCAGGGTACATCCGGGCCGTTTCTGAATGGGCGCCACCCATTGGATAAGTACCGTAAGAATTAACACCTGTGATCAGCTTCAGATGAGCATGTCGCTTTAGAAAATTGTGAATTTTGGTAATAGACCGGTAACTGAAAATCGTTTGCTCATTGATCAACTCAGCAATAGCCGTTTCGGGCCACGCCACAAAAACCGTATTGCTATCTACTTTTTGCTCACTGAGAGAAATCAAGGTATTGATCTGGTAATCATAAGTTGCCGTATCAAATTTGTCATTATAAGGATCTATATTAGGTTGTACCGCAACAACATTGGCCTTGTTGGTTAACGCCGGATTTTTCGGCTTGATGATATATGATATAATGATCGGAACCAAAACAATTGCAATCACACCAACTAATTTCCTGATCCTGACCCTTGACTCCTGATTCCTGACCCCTATGAGTGTATAAATCAAAATATTCACAACCCAGACCCAGACCGTTCCGCCCAGTGCCCCTGTATATTCATACCATTGTACCCAATTCCTGGAAACAGCAAATACGTTCCCGATATTGAGCCAGGGCCACGGTGCATCCCAGTTCAAATGAAGCATCTCAAGGCATAGCCAAAAACATATCAGTGACGTGTAGCCCCATGTTTTCCCAAGTTTGCGTTTTACAAAATGGAATGTGAAAAACGGAATGGTCATTAAGAGCGAATTCAAAGCAATAGCCATGACCGCTCCCCCGGGCGAAGCAAACCATATCCAATAAGTAGTAAAAGTGTTCCAGCACAAAAAAGTAAAATAGGAAAGCAGGAAAACCTTAAATCCACGCTTCTTATGATACAAACTGATATTGTCCTCAATCAACAGAAGGGGTACGAAACCGATGAATATCACAAAATTAAGCGGCAAAGGAGGCCAGGATATCCAAAGCAGGCAACTCCCTATCAGGGACAGTAAAAAAAGCCGGGCGATATTAATTTTTGCCTGCAACAACTATGACAAATTCCCCTTTAATAATATGATTCTTAAAATATTCAAGGACTTCACCGAGTGATCCGTTCACAGTTTCTTCGTAGATTTTTGTGAGTTCCCTTGATACGGAAGCTTTTCTATCAACTCCAAAATTAGCGATAAATTGTTCAAGGGTCTTGATTATGCGATAAGGTGATTCGTAAAAGATCATGGTACGCTCTTCTTCTGCAAGGGCTTTCAATTTTGTAGAACGTCCTTTTTTTTGGGGCAGAAACCCTTCGAAACAAAAAGATGTTGAAGGTAATCCGGATTTTACAAGAGCAGGTACAAATGCAGTGGCTCCAGGTAAACATTCTACTTCGACACCTTGTTCCAAACATGCCTTTACCAGAAGATAAGCAGGGTCTGAAATACCGGGCGTACCAGCATCCGATACCAAAGCAAAAGTCTTTTCACCAGTAAGTTCCAATGCCAATTGGGCGGCATATTGATGTTCATTATGTTGATGAAATGCTTTTAGGGGCGCGTGTATTTCATAATGAGAGAATAATTTTCGCGTCACCCTTGTGTCCTCTGCAAGTACAAGATCAGCCTCTTTTAATATGCGCACCGCCCTGAATGTAAAATCTTCGAGGTTTCCTATTGGCGTTGGTACAATGATCAGTTTACCCATAAATCAGGAATCAGGAGCAAGGAATCAGGAGTTAGTAATCAAATTCGAATAGAAAGCTTCACTTTTCGGATTCAAATTTAGGCATATAACTGAGATGCGTTATATACGCTTCTTTCTTATGGCACGTTTGCGTTTTACAGGTCGCCTGGCAACAGCTTTTTTAATCTTTGCCTGAATAGCAGCCTTTTTTTTCGGTGGCAATTTAGATTCTGTCTTGACACTTTTTAATAAGGACTTGCCAAGATCCTTGATTTCAGCTTCGCCATGATGTTGTGCATCTTTGAGTAATGCATAAATTTTATCCTGTGCCCTGATCTGTGGTTTATTGGGTTGCCGTTTGTATGCATTTTCCTGGGTTTCACCAAGTATCCTCGATTTCACATTATCATCCCATTCTATGCTTAAAAAGGCCTTGAGTTGCCTCCGGATTGCTTTATCAAAAATAGGAACGAGCGCTTCAATACGATGATCAAGATTACGCGTCATCCAGTCAGCAGAGCCTATGTAAATTTTTTCATCTCCCCCATTGCAAAAAACCAATATCCTTGAGTGTTCCAGGTATTTATCAACGATACTGATAGCTTCGATATTATCACTCAATCCTTTAACACCTGCTTTTAATGAGCATATCCCCCTGATAATCAATTTCATTTTAACGCCCGCTTTGCTTGCGCCATAAAGCAACTGGATCATGTCTTCATCCACAAGGCTATTTAGTTTCAATATCATATAGGCAGGCAAACCGGCTTTGGCATTGGCAATTTCTTTTAATATCTGTGCCGTTAAAATATTCCGCATATAAAAGGGTGACACAAGAAGC
>JABDEJ010000074.1 GCA_013287095.1 Bacteroidota bacterium
GTCAACCTTTGAATATGATCCTGGATGATGGTGGTGACCTTACCAACGTGGTGCTTGACAAATATCCCGAACTGATAGCAAGTATTAAAGGTATCTCAGAAGAAACCACTACCGGAGTACACCGTTTATATGAAAGAATGAAAAACGGGACATTGCCCGTTCCTGCCATTAATGTAAACGATAGTGTCACCAAATCAAAATTTGATAACAAATATGGCTGTAAAGAATCTTTGGTAGATGCCATTCGCCGTGCTACCGATATTATGATGGCTGGTAAAGTAGCCGTGGTAGCTGGTTATGGTGACGTAGGGAAAGGTTCTGCACAATCACTCAGAGGCGCAGGTGCCAGGGTAATTGTAACTGAAATCGATCCTATCTGTGCATTACAAGCTGCTATGGACGGATTTGAAGTAAAGAAAATGGACGATGCCGTAAAAAGGGCCGATATCGTGGTGACCGCCACCGGTAATACTGGCATTATCAGGGAAAGACATTTCAGGTCTATGAAAGACAAAGCCATCGTTTGCAATATCGGTCACTTCGATAATGAAATTGATATGGCTTGGTTGAACGGCTCTTATGGAAAAACCAAAGATACCATTAAACCACAGGTAGATATGTACACTATTGATGGCAAAGAGATCATTGTTTTAGCTGAGGGCCGTCTGGTGAACCTTGGTTGCGCTACGGGTCACCCATCATTTGTAATGTCGAACTCATTCAGCAACCAGACTCTGGCTCAAATCGAACTCTGGATGCACCATAACAACTACAAAAACGAAGTTTATGTGCTTCCAAAACATCTTGATGAAAAAGTAGCACGTTTGCACCTTGCTAAAATTGGTGTAGAACTGGATATCTTGTCCGAAGAACAAGCCAAATATATCGGTGTTCCGGTACAAGGGCCATTTAAAGGTGATAGCTACAGATACTAATCAGATTACAGTCATCAGTCATCAGTCATCAGTAATGAGAGTTTGCTTTTGGTCTAACTCCCGTCATTATACTATTTACATCAAAAAAAGGGCGGAAGTGATTCTGCCCTTTTCTACTTGTTAAACATGGTTTATAGTAAACTCACATTACTGATGACTGATGACTGAAGAACTGATGACTGTATTTATTCCTTATACACCATCTTAGAAATAACATCCTTATCACTTACGATCTGTAAAAAATAAGTTCCTGATGCAAAATTAGAAAGGTCTATCTGATTGTTTTTAAGTCCTTTACCGGAAACGTTTTGGGTATAAATAGTAGAACCGGTTGTATTGATAAGTTTCAGTATAACAGGACTATTATCCTGGTTTGTCCAGTTTAAATTTAAGGCGTTCCCGGCCGGGTTAGGATACATCTCCAATGAAAGAGAATTTGTCTCAATATTCACCGCCCTGATTTCCGAATATTCAAATTTTTGATTGAAGTCTACTTGTTTGAGCCGATAGTAAATAACGTCCGATGGAATGACACCCGGAAGGTTATCACTGAAACTATAGGATTCCGTAACCTGGCTGTTTCCATGACCAGGAATCTGACCAATTGTTTGCCAGAATGCGCCATCTGTAGAACGTTCTATTCCAAAATAGTCGTTGTTGATTTCTGAAGCAGTTTCCCAGTTCAGTAATACGGTATTGTCAGTGTTCAAAATCGCGTTGAAATCCAAAAATGTAACAGGGAGTGCACTTGCAGATCCCAGGCCCACACCGATATTGTATTGGTCGCCCATAGTTATAGAGATTAGCCCTGGCCCTGATGAGACCGTATATTGAGTCGGGTCCGGTTCTAAAGAAATATCATAATAAGATGTAGATGGCGTCCAGATATTGGTATGGGTAATATCCCTGTAAGCTACGAACGCATGTTTCAAATCATAATGCCCGCCAGCGCAAAGGTCTGTACTATTGTTCCATTGCGGTGTTACTGTAACACTGGTTGAAGTTCCGGGGCAACTGATGGTCCAAGTGCGGTTTACAGAGTAATCAGGGACTTGGGTCGAACCATCATTTTCTGTAATGCCATTTGAAACAGCTATATCAAAAGTGGCTGTACCTGAAGGTGTAATGGTGATTGGATTATAACCATCACCGATATAGAATGTTGCACCGGCAGTTGTTACAGTCATTTCAAGTGTACCGCTTCCATTTGTAAATATGTAATCTGTACTGCTGTAACCACTTATACTTCCGCCATTGGCTATTGTCAGTTTATATGCCCCCAGATTGATTTTACCTGAAGTTAGTGTCAGTATATGATTTACAGTTATGTTTCCACTTAATGTAGCGGTCGTATTGCTGATCGTAAGATTGTAAAAAGTTTGCGCATTGATACCAGGGCTTGTACCGCTGATTGTTGTGGTACCGGTACCTGTCGTTATTGAGTTGATGGTTGTATTTCCATATACTGTAACATTATAAGAGCCGGGAATAAGTGTACCTGATCCTGCAAGGTTGCCATTCACGATAATACTCCCGGTTAAGGTTACAGTGCCGCTATTAATGGTTAAATTATTAAAAGTATATGCCCCTAAATTGGAACTCCCGGTATTGCCAAGGATAATTGTTGAGGAATTTGCCGTAAAAGTTGAAACTGAAAAGGTGCCGTCCACGGTAATATTATCACTGCCTCCGTAAATAGCACCGGTTCCGGTTATGTTTCCTGATATGGTCAAGCCGCTTGCTCCGGTCAGGGTTAAGCCACCGCTTGCCGTATTCACAATCAGGTTCTTAAAGTTATGGTCGCCAAGCTTCTGAGCACTTGCCCCTTGAAAATCCAGGGTGGCATTCGTAAGTGTGTATGAAGACGTTGCAATAAATTGCTCTGCAAACCCATCTGAAGTATTACTGACCATCGAAACCCTTGCCGTACCATTGACAATAATGTTGGCAGCGGTTACAGTATAGCTGGCACCCACCCTGAGCACCGTGCCTGCATCTATTGTTAAGTTATTCGTCGCAGCCTGTGAAACTGTAAACCTTACAGTATCGCTGGTATTGGCAATCTCAATATTTATGGGTTGTTTATTGCCTGTACCATGAGTTGTTGTTTCTTCCTGCTGCGAAGTTCCTGCAAATTTCAAGGTCCCCTGATTGAAATACTGAACTACTGCATAAGATGTATTAAACCCATATAAGTATTGTCCTTGCGGATCATCCGTACTTGCAGTAACGTTACAATATGTGACATCGATTGTCCCATATACGAGGATATTTTCAATTTCATTATCGGCATGAACTTTATTGGAGGCACCCGGTTTAAACTCTGCCCCTGCGTCAATGGTCATGATATTAAACTGAATATCACCTGTCGTTGTTACAGGATAATACTGGTTTGCAATTTCGATATTGGTTCCATTTATATTGAAATCAAGTCCACCAGAACCAGCTAAACAACCTCCTATGTTCTGAGGGCCAATGCCATCGAATATCATGTATGATTGTGTTCCTGCATAAGAATAGCTTGAATAGGTTGATATAGCCAAGTCACCTTTGATGTGTGTAGTGGCCCCGAAAACGGAAAGCTCGCCACTGCCACTAATAGTTACTGTGGTAAAGGTGCTCCTCCTTGTCATTAACAAACCTCCGGAGCCAACACTGGTATTCCCACTTACAGTCAATGCGTTTGTCCCATCCAATTTTAAAGTTGAAGATGAGTTGACAGTTAAGCTATTGATTGTGGCCCCGCCACTGACATTAAAAGTGGGTTCAAAGGTCTGGATGGTTATCACGACATCATCGCCACTCGCCGGAGGGGTTGATCCTCCTGATGTACTCCAGTTGTTCGCGTTGCTCCATAATGTATCCTGAGCCCCTGTCCAGGTGGTAGTTCCGGCTTTCGCCTGATGAACCATTGCACAAAAAACAATTGTAAAGGCATAAAATGCCTTTGATTTCAAAATTTGTTTGAAAATTTTCATAAAAGATTTTTTTAGCTGTTCAATTATTCTCAAAGACAAACACCCCCACGGTTATGCCTTTGCTGATTATTCGCCCCGAAGATCGTAAATAATTAATAAAAGGTTAAAAATGCTTAAAATTAATAATAATCATGTAAACGTTATTTCGTTGTGAGTAACTAAGATTTCACTGGACGATGGTTGCAATTACCAAAACCCTTTTTTATCTTTACAGCGCCAAAATTTTAAAACAAACTAAGAAATGAAAAAAAATTTACTTTTTTCGTGTGCCTTGCTATTCTCTGCAATGGCTTTTGCCCAGACTTATAAAAATGTGTACAGCGCCAAACAGGATTGGTCAAGTATCCATGATTTTTTCGGAATGGATGATGATGTCTCGCATTATAGCGGACTAACCCTGGACGACTCGGGAGCTATTTATATCACAGGTTCAACCACCAGGGACAGTTTGGGCAATACTATTGGATTTTGCAATAAATATGGGACCAATGGTAATCTGGAATGGTTTTCTGCCAGTACTCATGGTGATATGACATCTTCCAATGGTATCATCTGGGATTCTGAACAAAATAGGATATATAATTGTGGTAGCTACTACACCACTTATGGCGGTGTTGGCCTGGCAGGCGCATTTGTCCTGGATATGTTTCAGGCCAATGATAGTTTTTTAGGCGAATATTTTTGGCCAGACCCGAATGCTACCAAACGTCTGCCAAATTATGCGGGCGCATATAACCTATGCGAAGATAAAAAGGGAAAGATATATGTTACAGGATTTATAGGTGGGTATCTCAGTTATGGTGTACTGAATCATAATATGCTCACAACTTTCAAAATGGATGGAGCTGATACACTTAATGGCATTATCTGGCAGTCAACTTATGATTCTACAAACCTGCTTGAAGAGGAAGGCCAGTTCATTGCAGTAGATCCGAATAACAATGCTTATGTAGCTGGTATCAGGGGAGATACTTTGCCAAACAATATTAATTTTAGCCTTCTTTGTGTCAAATATGATAGTTCCGGGAATATTAAATGGCAACGAAAATATCAGAATATAGATACCTTTCACCTTACCAATTCTACAGGCCTTGCCGTAAGCAACAGCGGCAGCGCCTACATGAGCGGGAATCTTCCCGACCCGGGAGCATATCATAATGACGGGATCATATTAAAATATACCAACCAGGGCAAACTTGCCTGGGAGAAACGTATGTCAAGTCTCATGCTGCATGTTCAGGATGCTGGATGCAATGGCCTTAGCCTTGACAAGAGCGGAAACCTTTTTGCGGCAGGATATATAGAAACAGATAGCGGAGCATACGCTACCCTGGTTAAATTTGATACTTCGGGCAATGTGCTGTGGATGGATACATTACATGACGAAGCAAGCAATGGCGCACTTATTTCAAATGCGATCGCTTTAACTCTTGATGATACCGGGAATGTGTATGTAACAGGTACCCGCGGCGATAACCATACTTTTCAGGATATCTTTACAGCCAGGTATAATAGCGCTGGTGATAAGCAATGGTATATCAGGTACAATGACAGCATATTAACTTATAACTCCCCTACCGCGATAAAACTTGATAAAAAAGGTAATGTGATTGTTGCCGGCGGCCATAATGGTGACACTATAAGCGGGGAAGATATACTTGTTTTGAAATACAGCCAGTCTATGGCAAAAGTAAGGGTTCATAACTCAGCAGTAAATGCTTCATTAGAGCAATCATCCAACGTTAATTTATACCCAAATCCGTTTTCTGATAAATTAAACTGTGAGTTAACCCTTTCAGAAGCTTCTTCTGTTTACATGACTTTTTATGACCTGACAGGCAGGGAATTAAAGGCACGCTCCTACCCCGATTTGCAGGTTGGACAAAACAACTTTGAAATCGGCTTGGATAATCTTTCCAAAGGTTTGTACTTCTACAAGTGCACTATTGTAAACCAGGATGGGGCAAACACTCTGAATGGAAAGGTAGAGAAGCTATAACAAATAGGCGTTAGGTAATAGGCATTAGGCGTTAGAGGGAGTAGCTTTCAGTTTTGGGCTTTTGGCCGTTTGCAAAACGATAAAGCCAATTATAAATGCTACAAACAGTGGCCATACAGAGTTGCGCATATCGCCTGTAACCTGCTGCATGAAACCAAACAAGGCGGTACCTAATACGATGCATACCTTTTCGCATACATCATAAAAACTGAAATAGGAAGCATGATCATCTGTTTCAGGCAGCAACTTAGAATAAGTGGCCCTTGAAAGGCTTTGAATACCGCCCATTACAAGGCCTACCAATAGTGCCACACCTTCAAACTCATTTTCGACGTGTGCATCAGTTTTATTTACAAAAAATATTGATGAGCAACATATCAGCCACAAGCATATCATAAAAGACAAGGAGAAAATATTACCTCTTATTTTTGAAACCCAGGCAAATAAATAAGCTCCCCCAATGGCAACAATCTGTATCACGAGAATTGATAGGATCAATACACTACTTTTGAGTTTCAATTCATCGCTACCATAAGTTGCTGCCAGGTACATAATGGTTTGCACCCCCATATCGAAAAAGAAAAAAGCAATAAGGAAGTTCCGGGTTTTAGGAAGGTTTTTAAGGCTTTTCCAGACCTTGACAAGCTCATTGAACCCTTTCGATATTATATTGCCAACACCTTCTTTAGAACTACTCTTGGGCAGCCTTGCAAATGTGATTTGGCTAAATCCTGCCCACCAAATACCAACAGTCACAAAAACCACCCTGGAAGGCAGAGTTGGATCTCCCAAAAAAGTGGAAGTATCACTGCTAAACCCGAACCATTCTTTTTTCTCTACCATCAATAGGTTAACGATCATTAACAACACGCTTCCAATATATCCGAGGGCATATCCTTTGGCGCTTACACGGTCATAGTTTTCAGGGGTAGCAATTTCCGGAAGATATGCATTGTAAAAAACGAGACTGCCACCAAAACCAATACTGGCCATGATCGAACAAATGACACCATATTCCACATTGGCCCTTCCGGTAAAAAAGTATAAGGCTGCGCATGATAAACTACCCAGGTAAGCAAAGAACTTCATAAAACTTTTTTTGCTCCCGCTGTAATCAGCGATGCCGGACAAAACCGGCAATAAAATAGCAAGAACGAGGAAAGAAAATGATAACCCATAAGAGTATAATACCGTATTAATGATATGAATACCAAAAAAATCTATGATCTCGTTACCGTCTTTGCCAACGGTAACAGAGGCGTAATAAATCGGAAAAATGGTAGAGGTGATCACAAGGGAATACACTGAGTTTGCCCAGTCGTACATTGCCCAGCCATTGATCACTTTTTTATCGTTTAATGCCATAAATTTATATTGATGTGCGGGTCAAATATAAAGGTTTTGAGACAAAGACCTCCTGAAAACAAAGCAATGGAAATGTTATATTATCATTTCTATAACTTTACGGAGCTTCAGTTGTTAGGTAAATAAACACTTTGATTATGTCCAGACATCTGAAACACTTCTTTTCAATTCCCCTGATCCTGATCATTCCTTTCCTTTCAGGTTTATCAAACGGGTCTGTGAAACAAAATAATGCATCTGTGAACCTGATCATCAGGCTTGGCAATGTAGAAGCCGGATCCGTAACATTGTCACAACTGGCAAATGCTGGAATGGTGAGCGCTGAAGTGATCAATGCTACGGATGGAACCCCAATTACTTATACCGTAAACTCCTTTACCTTTAGCACTTCATATCTAAAAGGCAATAAAAAAATTGTTACCTATACCGAAAACGCAACGGGTAACTCACTTACCAAAACCATGAAAGCCAAAATCGCAGGCCTTAAACCCGGCAGCATTATCACTATTGATAATGGTAATGCATTAAGTCCCCAGAATATGATGGTGAGTTTTGATGCCACTTCATGGCAGATTGCCCCTGACCCTACAACCAAAGAACAGTAAACAGGATCAGGTTAATGAGTCCTGATGACAACTTTTAACTCTTTCAGGATAGCAAAAACTTTTTGTCCATGGGTATTGATCAGAAAGCCTTTAGGGTCTTTCGTTTGTCTGAAATCCAACCTGGATGGCAAGGCCATTAAAAAACTATCCGGATACAATGGAAAATAAATAAAATTTGAACGGGTGGTAGTGTCTTCTTGTTTCATGTCCCAGGTACGCCTTTCATAGCTCGGCCTTAAAGTTTCAAAGGGATAATTGAGGGCAGGACACATATAATTTGCCGCTACCTGAAGGTTTTCTAAAATCACCAGGCTCGAATGATTATCATTGCAAAGAACTTTAAGATGGTTGCAATAACCTACCACCGAATCTACCCTTTTCCCCGATACAACATCCGTATCACTTGACGGCTTGTACAATTTTGCCTGAAAATATCTGTTACGTTCTGAAGAACAGATAATTCCAGCCACTAACAAAAAAGTCAGTACTAAAAACTGCAACGTACCCTTATATGATTTGATTTTAAAGGAAGATTCTGTCCAATAACAAAAAAGGATCAAAGCCAATGGCACACCGAGGAAAATCCTTACAGAAGAAAAAAACAAACTATCGGTTCCATCCTCTACTTTATCAAACCAGAATGAAAAAAACAGCATGGCCAACCCCGCAAGTATGGCAATTCCGGCTTTTACATTTCTTTTTGCAAAACAGGCAACGGCAAATAAAACATAGCCCAGGGTTATAACAAGGAGCTTGTTCTTCACATCCGGCGTTAAAAAATTAAAATAAACCTGTATTTCGCTAATCGTATCTTTAAAAGTATCGAAGCCAAAAGTATATTCTATAAGATGCACAATATTGGCAGGATGCGTGCTATAAAACCAATAAATATAAAGAGGCAAAGGAAGCGCAACAAGAAGGCCTGCAATAACATGCAGATAAAATTTCAGATTTTTAATATTATACAGCCACAAATAAATACCTGCCGGCACTATCAAAAACACACAATTCTGGCTCACAGTTATGGCGATAATGCTTAGAAAACCAAACCAGAAAAACCTGCTGTTTCTATTTGTAAACATGGCAAAGTAAATACCGATGGAAGCAAAGGCACATGCTGGTACATAACCTCTTGGCATGGAGTCAATGGCATGGAATTCAAGTGGAAGCCAAAGCAAGTACGCGAAAGTAAATGCAAGGCTAATATATTTTTTCTGCCTTATAAAAGCCCAGGCAAACAGCAAATAAGGGATAAAACCAAATATCCAGGAAACCAGTGGCATGGCATATCGCAATGGCATCCCTAAAAGAATAAAAGGTTGAGCGAAAAGTGGTTCTACAAGTGGGTTATATGATTGCCCATAAAAACAAGGCTCATGAAAAATGCCCTTATGCATATCATTTGCAGCATCCCAAAGCAGCACCTGGTCACAATCTGTGATCAAAAAACAAAAATCATAAAGAATTCTCCACCTGATATTTACAACAAGTATAAACAGGATGGCACATACAATGATATGATAAAAACTGCGGAACTTTAATACTCCGGGCTGTTTTGGAAACTCCATTCTTAATAAAAAGCCAATATTAAGCAAAGTCGCGATATATTTTGACCGTGCACTTTGATTAATAAAACAAAAGCCTGGCAAATCATTAAATCTGCCAGGCTTGATTAAAGAGGAAAAAGCGGTTTATATTCTAATTTTCGGGAAATCTCTTGTGGAATAGTTTATAACTAAGCCTTAATTCTAAAGCATTGTTGTTGATGTTCCCTTCCGTTTCAATGTATTGGTTTTCTGTTTTCAACACATTGGTAAGCTCCCTGGAATACAATAATGACAAATCAAAACTTTTGGACATATTCCATTGAATCCCTAACTGCACCCCAAGACTAAAGCGATTAATATCCGGGTTGTAATTTGTAACATAATTGCCCCCAAATGGAGACCCAATAACAAGACTGTCAGCAGGATTGGCATATTGGTAATGGCCTGAACTGTTCTTTTTGAAATTATTAACAAGCGACCAAAGAGGTGCGGTTAAACCATAAGATATGTCAGGTCCAAAACAAATTTTAAACTTAGGACTAATGCTGTATTTCAAAATAATCGGCAAATGGAGATAACCGATATAATAGCTTGAATACTGTGTGACCTGGTAAACATAACCCTGGATATCATTTTTTATTAACAATGTATCACTTTTAACCAATACCTTGTCAGTAACTCCCTTGTACCCCAGACCGGTTTGGATACTTAACTTATCAGTTAAAGGATAGTTTATAAACAAACCACAATTATAATCCCCGGTACTTAGCGATCCCTGGGAATTGGAAGTCATGTCCATATCAAAGCCCACATATAGCCCAAAAGATACAGCCCTCTTTTTCCCGAAGCCCCTCTGAAATGAATCGATTAGTGGATCCGATTTTAAAACAGGTTCCTTTTTGGGAATATTATTTGCAATTATCGGTTTAGAATTGATATAGGCTGAATCACTGGATATGATTGTCGATAAGGGTTCCTTTTCATGAGTTAAAACTGTTGCGCCTTTTTGTTCACTGATTTCCTTATTTGCAGGTTGGGCCTGGTTCTCCGCGATTTCTAAACTCTGATTGCGAACTAAATTATTTGATCCTGCAGCATTCGATACTGTCGATGGAAATTCGTTATCACTCAAAATTATCCTCCGTTGTGTTGACTTAAAAATATGCGCTTTATAAGGTTCAACGCCCGGTTTTTGGTCAATTGAAGCAAGGCCTATCTGTTGTGTTTTTACTATCGAATTTGAAGCGCCTTTATTCGGTTTATATACCAGCTGGCTTTTATTTGGCTGAATAGAACCCGCATCATTCTTACTGGATTTATGGGAAAATTCGTATGCTGTTAAACAAGAAACAGACAATAGCAATATCAATAAAGCCAGGACAGTACCTGATCTTTTAATACCTGACCCAAAGGGCTTTTTTGCATTATCTAATTTCGCCTGCATATCCTTCCAGGCATCCGTAGAATACTCAGATTCATGATCTTTTAACTTATCATTAAGCTGGCTTTCAAATGTATTATTGTCCATATCTGGCATAATTTTTTTCTTTTAGATTTTCATCGCTTAATAACTTTTTTAACTTTTCCCGGGCAAACGACACATGCCATTTCGAGGTTCCAACACTTATCTTCAACTTTTCAGATATCTCCTGGTGATTGAATCCTTCTACGGAAAAATGATGA
>JABDEJ010000075.1 GCA_013287095.1 Bacteroidota bacterium
GGATAACGGTGAAATCAGTGTAAATGCCTCTGGTATTACTTTACTTGACGGGGCTTCTATTGATGGTGGTGATGCGGGATATTCTGAAATATCGAAACTGAACCCGAACTTTTATCTTGAAGAGTACACAGATGGTAATATTAGCAGATCATTTAACAATGGCGCTGCATGGGATCCGTTTATAACCGCAAAAGGCGAAGTAATCCCTAGTCCGAGCTTTAGCAGTTATACCTTCATGTCGTGGTTTTCCTTGTGGGAAAGTGCAAATGATCCTACCTCTGTTGACTCAGTTGTATTTTTTGACCCTGCAAGTGCACATAAAGCCGGTAGTATTATTTCTGTGGAAAGCCCAAATGGCGTTTCCTTCAACTATACACTAACAAAAGACCTTCCTGCAAAACAAAACCTTACAGTTCAGGACATAACTCAATCCAAAATATTTGTCGCTGTGAATGGTGAAATTTGGATGTCGAAGGATATTTTGAAAACCTCAATTACTACTCCCGTTTTTTATAGGATAGCCTCAATTCCAGGATTTTCTGCATTAATGATTCGAAGTACACCTGATGGCAATACTATTTTTGCAGCGGGGACACTCAACGGTTCAGCAGCCTTGTACCGTGTTACTGGACTTAGCGGGAAAATATATAAATATCCAAATATTCCAGTGTTGACGCCCGCGTCCTTTAGTCCAGATAGTGTAGGTATAGTAACCACACAATTATACACTGCATCAGGACAGGTTGGTACTGGTGTATGTATTGACGATAACGACTTAAATCATATTCTTTTCTGCACTGGTACTTATGACCGTACAAACTCGCATGTGTTTGAAAGTGACAATGCTATAAGCGCTACTCCAACGTTTACAGATATTTCCAGCAACCTACCTAGCTTACCCGTTTATGATGTACTTATTGACTCACACAATCCCAATATCTATTTGTGCGGTACTGACCTTGGCGTATATTCTACACTAAATAGAGGAAGTAGCTGGAAAGAAGAAAACAGTGGTATGGAAAGGGTTCCCGTGTCCATGTTACGTCAGCAAAAATACCTCGACAAATCCTGGGACGGCCCTTATATCTATTGCTCTACATACGGACGTGGAATGTTTTACAGCGGAACACTTACTACTGGAATTAATGAACAAGGAGGTAATGGCATTGGATCAGGTCATTTAACAATGGATCTGTATCCAAATCCTGTTCACGGATCTGTGAATGTAAACGTGACGATTCCAACACCCTCCCAGGTAATTGTGTGCATCTACAATATGCAAGGCAAATTGTTAAGCACCAATAACTATGGTGGTCAACCTTCAGGAAATCATGTCTACAATATAAATACAAGCAGTTTAAGTGAAGGCACTTACTTTGTAAAAGTTTCCGCAGGCGGACTTGAACAAACAAGTAAAATGCTTGTACTGAATTAAAAAAAAAAGAAATTTATTACTTAACAAAAAAGGCGCTTGATGAAGGCGCTTTTTTTGTTTATAAATTTGGCAGTTTACTTTGCCTTTGGATTAACTATCCCGTAAGGATTTGATACTTTCCTCTTCCATACGCTGTACTATCAAATAATATTTATGAAGCAATCGTATAACTTGTCTAAAAGGAAATCCATTTACATTCAAAATGTACCAATAGCATTCAAGTTACCCTCGAGAAAGTATTACCAAAATAAACTCAATCTAAAACTATCCTGCCAATTGAGGATCATCCCTATGGGCGTGACGCTTCCTGTAAATAAGCATGTAAATGGCAGGTAATACGATCATAACCAGGATGGTTGCAGAAATCAATCCGCCAATCACGACCACGGCAAGAGGTTTCTGTGTTTCCGAGCCAATACCTTTCGACAGGGCAGCGGGCAAAAGTCCGAGCATGGCCATCAGAGCAGTCATGACTACTGGTCGCAATCGGCTCTTTGCACCTTCTTTTACAGCTTCAGCCAGCGGCCTGCCATCATGTAGGTTCTTTTTAAATACGGAAACAAGAATGACTCCGTTCTGAACACAAACGCCAAATAATGCAATAAATCCAACACCGGCAGAAATACTAAAGTTGATCCCGGTTATCAAAAGGGCCAAAATACCCCCGATAAGGGCAAAAGGCACATTCATTAATACAATACTTGCGTCAAGCGTATTGCCAAACATGACGAAAAGCAGAATAAAGATAAGGATAAGACTTATAGGTACAACGAGTTCCAAACGTTTGGTAGCCCGTTCCTGGTTTTCAAATTCACCATTCCAGGTTGTAGTGTACCCTCTTGGCAAATGCAGCATTTTATGCACATTAGCCTGGGCTTCCGCAATAGTACTACCCAAATCTCTGCCTCTTACGGAGAATTTCAATGCAATAAACCTGGCATTCCCTTCCCGATAGATAAAAGCCGGTCCGGAAATCACATCTATATCAGCTATTTCCTTTAGTGGAACCTGCAAGCCACTTTGGGTGGGTACAAGTAGATCGGAAATTTCATTTATATCATATCTATACTGAGGAAGATACCGGATCCTGATATCAAATTTCCTCTCTCCTTCATATAGTTGAGAGGCTGCTTTACCACCAATTGCCATTTCAATCACAGAGTTGGCATCTGCAGTATTTACACCATATTGAGCCATTTTTGTTTGATTGAGGTTTATGTCGAGTTCGGGTTGGCCAATATTCCTGAATATACCAAGGTCTTCTACCCCTCTCACTTTTTTAATAGCATTTTGGACAGTGTCTGCCATTTTTTCAAGAGCCCGGAGATCAGTTCCGAAAATCTTGATAGCCATGGCACCTTTAACGCCCGAAACCGCTTCTTCTACATTGTCAGAGATCGGCTGCGAAAAATTAAAATCTATCCCCGGGAATATGTTCAGCTTTTCCTGCATCCGGTTAATAAGTTCTTCCTTGGTTATATTCTCTTTCCACTCGGATTTAGGCAGCAGGTTCACGGCAAATTCTTCATTGAAAAACCCCGTAGCATCCGTTCCGTCATCAGGCCGGCCTGTTTGTGAAATGACTTGTTTCACTTCAGGAAAAGTGAGGAATACACGCCGGATCTTATCACTGATTTTTACTGATTCTGTGAGTGATACACTCATTGGCAGACTTGATCTCACCCAGATATCCCCTTCATCAAGATGCGGAAGGAATTCAGTACCAATAAACCTGAAAACGTAGAGACTGATTGCAAGGGCGAAAACGGCAATGATAACACTTTGCCTGGGTCTACGCATCACCAGGTTCAGCACTGGTTCATAGATGCGGTTGAAAAAATTAACAATGGGATTTTCTCTTTCCTTTACATTCTTTTTAAGTAATATACTCGAAAGCATGGGTACCAGGGTTAATGTAAATATCAAGGCGCCCAATAGCGCAAATCCAATGGTATACGCAAGTGGCGAAAACATTTTGCCCTCCACTTTCTGAAAAGCAAAAATGGGCATAAGAGCGAGAATGATGATAACCTTTGAAAAGAATATCGGCTTGCCCATTTCGGTCGCCGTTTTTCGTATCCAGCCAAATTTTGCCCTTTTGTTAAAAGTTTCCATACCAAGCTCATGGGATTTGTGCGACAAGGACGCAAATATGGCTTCGACAATAACCACAGCCCCATCAATAATGATCCCAAAATCAATAGCGCCCATAGATAACAAGTTGGCAGACATGCCCTTCATTCTGATAAGGATAAATGCAAAAAGCAATGCCAGCGGAATAATAATTGAAACGATAACAGTAGTGCGCCAGTCTGCAAGGAATATCAAAAGAATGAAAGTCACCAGGAGTATACCTTCTACCAGGTTGTGCATCACAGTGTTAGTGGTACTGTTCACAAGATCTGTTCTGTCGTAAAAGGTTTTTATCTGTACTCCCGTAGGAAGAATGCTGTTGTTCAATACATCAATCTTGGCTTTTACACCTTCAAGAACCATTTTCGGGTCTTCACCGCGCCGCATCACCACAATACCCTCTACCACATCATTTTGATAATCCCTACCTACTTGTCCAAGCCGTGGTAAAGCGCCTTCGTGCACCTGGGCGACATTTCTTATCAATATAGGGGTCCCATTTATATTGCTCACAACAATATTTCCAAGTTCACCGAGATCATTAATAAGACCAATTCCCCGAACCACATAAGCCTGTGAACTTTTTTCAATGACATCACCTCCTACATTGATGTTGCTATTGCTTATGGCTTTATAAACATCAAGGGCTGTAAATCCATATTTTTTAAGCAATTGGGGATCAACACTCACTTCGTAAGTTTTGGTTTCGCCGCCGAAGCTATTAATGTCGGCCACACCTGGAACTTGTTTCAGATTTCGTTCCACTACCCAATCTTCAAGTGTTTTGAGGTCTTTGACTCCCATCGTTTTACTTTCAAGCGTAAATCTGAAAATCTCACCCGTAGGTCCATAAGGGGGCTCAACATCCGGTTGTATATTATCAGGAAGGTTCACATTTGCCAACCGGTTCATTACGTTCTGGCGAGCCACAAAGTCTTCAATGTTGTCATCAAAATACATGGTCACCACTGAAAGACCAAAAAGAGAAATGGAGCGCAGGCTCGTTTTATTTGGAACCGCATTCATCTCTGTTTCAATAGGTATTGTGATATATTTTTCTACTTCTTCTGCGCTGCGACCGGGCCATTGAGAAATAATAATGATATGCGTATTCGTGACATCCGGATACGCCTCAATTGGGGTATTCATAAAACTGGCCACACCTGCAACAACTACCAGCAAGGTGATAAATACTACAAAGAATTTATTCTTGAGAGAGAAGGTAATGATGCTTTTTATGAACTTATTCATGAAGGGAAATTTGATGTATAAATCTTAAACGAACTAGCATTAATAAAATAATGTCATAATACAATCCCAAATTAACGGCTTATCATGCTAAGTTCAATCATAAGGCGTAAAAATTGTTGTTAAATAAACAAAAATCCCCTCTAATGTTTGTCGAAAACATTAGAGGGGATTTGTAAAGATTATAATAATTTATATCAAACAGCTTGAGGCTGTGAATGGCGTCTGGAATAAACCAGTATATAAACAGAAGGAAGGATAAGTAAGGATAAAATGGTGGCAGTAATAAGCCCTCCGATGATAACTACCGCCAAAGGTTTCTGGGTTTCTGAACCTATACCAGTTGAAAGGGCTGCGGGAAGTAACCCTATTGATGCCATAATTGCGGTCATCAATACCGGTCTTAGCCTCGTTAATGTACCTTCTTTGACGGCCCTGATCAACGGAAGACCATCATGTATATTTTTTCGGAAGCGGGATACAAGAATAACCCCGTCCTGGGTAGCAATCCCAAACAAAGCAATAAAACCAACGCCTGCCGAAATACTGAAATTTATGTTCGTTACCAGCAATGCCAGAATACCTCCAATTAAGGCGAATGGCACATTCATCAAAACCAGGCTCGCATCCAAAACACCTCCAAATGTGGTGAATAGAATAATAAAAATAAGAATAATACTAATTGGGACGACCAATTCAAGCCTTTTGGTTGCTCTTTCCTGGTTTTCAAATTCACCATTCCAGGTGACTGTATAGCCACGCGGCAAATTCAACATTTTATGTACATTACTTTGGGCTTCCGCAATAGTTCCCCCCAAATCGCGACCCCTAACCGAAAATTTAAGCGCTATAAAGCGCCTGTTACCTTCCCTGTATATAAAGGCCGGCCCGGAAATAAAGCCAATATCAGCAATTTCTTTCAAAGGGACTTGCAATCCGCTTTGTGTGGGAACCAGCAAGTCGGATATTTGATCCGCATTGCTACGGTATTGGGGAAGATACCTGACCCTAATGTCGAATTTCTTTTCACCTACATATAATTCAGAGGCCGCCTTGCCTCCAATCGCTGTTTCAATTACAGAATTGGCATCTGAAGTACTAACCCCATATTGAGCCATTTTCGTCTGGTCCAGGTTAATATCTAGTTCAGGCTGGCCAATATTTCTGAAAACGCCCAGGTCTTCGACTCCATGTACCCCTTTGATGGCATTTTGTACTGTATCAGCCATTTTTTCAAGTTTTCTGAGGTCGTCGCCAAATATTTTGATGGCCATTGCTCCTTTGACTCCCGAAACGGCTTCTTCAACATTGTCGGATATGGGTTGTGAAAAATTGAAGATTACCCCAGGGAATTTAGCAAGTTTTGCCTGCATGGCATCTATGAGTTCTTCCTTCGTTCTTTTGCTTTTCCAATCATCTTTGTCATATAAATTAACTGCAAACTCTTCGTTAAAAAAACTAGTGGCGTCTGTACCGTCATCAGGCCTGCCAGTCTGTGAAATAACCTGCTTTACTTCTGGAAATGAAAGAAGTATTCTACGTATTTGATCACTGGTTTTCACGGATTCAGACAAAGATACACTCATAGGCAGGCTTGATCTCACCCAGATATCACCTTCATCCAGGTGCGGCAAAAACTCTGTCCCAATAAATCTGAAACAGTAAATGCTTCCTATAAGTATCAATACTGCAATAGCAGTGCTGAACTTTGGTTTTTTCAAAACACCATTTAGTACAGGTGTATAGACTTTATGAATAAACCTGATGATTGGGTTATCCCTTTCCCTCACATTTTTTCTGAGGAGAATGCTGGCAAGCATGGGAACCAATGTCATTGTAAAAATCAAGGCGCCCAGGAGTGCAAAAGACATGGTAAATGCTAGCGGGGAAAACATTTTTCCCTCTACCTTTTGAAAAGCAAAAATCGGCATGAAGGCAGTAATAATGATAAGCTTTGAAAAGAATATAGGCTTACCCATTTCAGTAGCAATTCGTTTGATCCACCCCAGTTTTGATCGCTTGTTAAAATTCTCCATTCCCAAATGCTCCGACTGCAAAGACAGGAAAGCAAAAATGGCCTCCACCATCACCACAGCTCCATCTATGATAATACCAAAATCTATAGCGCCCATTGATAACAGATTGGCAGACATACCCTTAATCCGCATAAGGATGAAGGCAAATAATAATGCCAGCGGAATTACAATTGATACGATAACAGTAGTTCGCCAATCTGCAAGGAATATCAAAAGGATGAAAGTAACAAGAATGATACCCGCTACAAGGTTATGCATAACGGTATGAGTTGTTTTATTTACGAGGTCTGTTCTGTCGTAGAAAGTCTTTAACCTCACTCCTTCGGGCAGAATATTGTTATTAAGCTCGTCTATTTTTGCCTTTACTCCCTGTAAAACTTCCTTGGGATCTTCTCCCCTGCGCATAACTATAATACCTTCAACCACATCGTTTTGATAGTCCCTGCCTACCTGGCCAAGCCTTGGTAGCGCAGATTCATGTACCTGTGCCACATTCCTTACCAATATGGGCGTACCATTAACATTGCTTATCACAATGTTTCCCAATTCAGTAAGATCATTAATGAGTCCGATTCCTCGCACAACATAGGCTTGTGAACTCTTTTCAATAATATCGCCACCTACATTAATATTACTATTGCTGATTGCCCGATATACATCAAGGGATGTAAAACCATATTTTTTAAGCAATTGAGGATCAACACTTACTTCGTACGTTTTGGTTTCCCCTCCAAAGCTGTTAATATCCGCCACGCCTGGAACCTGTTTCAGGTTTCTTTCAACAACCCAGTCTTCAAGTGTTTTCAGGTCCCGGACGCCCATGGTTTTGCTCTCAAGGGTAAACCTGTATATTTCACCTGTCGGGCCATAAGGAGGCTCTACATCGGGTTGTACATTGTCCGGCAGGTCAACCGCTGCCAAACGGTTCATAACATTCTGACGCGCATGAAAATCGTCAATATCATCTTCAAAAAACATGGTTACCACAGAAAGTCCGAACAATGAAATGGAACGCAGGCTGGTTTTGTTGGGCACCGCATTCATCTCAGTTTCAATGGGTATAGTGATAAATTTTTCTACTTCTTCAGCACTTCTTCCGGGCCACTGTGTGATTATAATTATATGAGTATTGGTCACATCGGGATACGCTTCGATAGGCGTATTCAGAAAACTTGCTATCCCGCCCGCAACGACAATGAGCGTCATGAATAAGACGAAGAATTTGTTCTTGATGGAGAACGAAATAATGCTTTTGATAAATTTGTTCATAATGGCACAGTCTTTTTCCAGTAAAGTGATTTAATATTTTAAAAACCAGCAGTTTAACTTAGTAAAATAATTTTCTATTCCTCGTCAAATGCAACGATAAGGCTCCCGTCTGTCACAATGCGTTCACCGGGGCTTACACCGCTTATGAGGTATGTAATATCGCCATCGCTACGCAATATTTTTACGATCCTTTTTTCAAATGTCGTGTCATTTTTTGCTACAACCACTTCATATTTATTATTCTCAAATACAAGTGCTTTTGTTGGTATCGAAATATATTTCTGTTCGGTCTGTGAGTGTACTTTGATACTGGCGAACATATCCGGCTTCAAAAGTCCGTCCTTGTTATCCAGCACGATGCGCACTTTAAGGGTTTTGCTTACGGGATCCAATAAAGTATTGATCTTTTGAATTTTTCCCTGGAAAACCTTATCCGGATATGCAATGGTCGTTATCTCCACCGGGTCATCTACATGTACCCTTGACAGGTCACTTTCATAAACATCCGCCACTACCCAAACAGTATTCATATAGGATACCATGAAGAGGTCTGTTGCATTATCTGCCCTCACTTCCATATTTTCAGTGATGTTTTTATCAACAATGTAGCCGTCAATCGGAGCCAGAATTTTATAAGTGGCGTCATTTTCTTCAGGGCTTGCCCCATATATTTTCAATTGCTGCTTGAGCATATTCAAGTTACTTTGTGCCTTTTTATAGTCATTCTGGGCAGAAAGTACCTGATTCTGGCTATAGTAGTTGCTTTTATAGAGTTCTTCACTATTATCAAGATTCTTTTTCGCCAGCTTCAGGTCTGATGCAGCCATTTCGTACTGACTCTGAAAGCTATTTACTTCGGAGCTTCTTAAAACGGCAAGCACCTCTCCTTTATTCACCTTATCACCAAGGCTTACGTTTACCTTTAGCACATTTCCGCTTGCAATTGGGAATACACTTGAAACCTTATCCTGGTCAACCGAGATTTTGCCGGTAAGGGTCAATTCTTTTTGCCCGTAAACTTCCTTCACAGTATCAATACCAAGTGATTTGGTTTGTTGTTTTGTAATCCTTATTAATGATTTATCGGTTTCAGGTTGCTCCGGTGTTTCTTTCTTGCTGTTGCAAGAAAAGAAAACAGAAACGGAAATAACTGATAATAGAAATCGCATATAATTGATTCTTTGCATATTATTATTTAATAATGGTAGTGCCTACCTGGTAGTTAAGGTTTTGCCTGGCGTTGAAATAGTTTGTCTTAAGGTCAATCACATCTGATTTTGCAGATGTATAAGTCCTCATCTGATCCAAAAAATCAAGCAGGCTTATCAATTTTTTTTCGTAATTATTTACTGCATTTGTCTCTAATTGGTCAAGGTCTGATGCATAGTTTTTATCAGTAGCATCATATTGTTGCTTATATTTAAATAGCTTAAAATAAGCGCCTTCCACTTCGTTTTCTACTGTTGTAGCTTGAAGGGTGTCATTTACCTGTGCTTTACTTATCTCATATTTAGCTGCAGCAATCTGCCCCTGGTTGCGGTTGAAAAAAGGAATATCTGATGAAATACCTATTCCGGAATAATTATATCCAGCGCCTCCAGCCTTATCATAATCCAGGCCAATTGAAAGATCAGGAACACCAAGGGATCTTTGGAGTTTTAAGTTCTGTACCTGGTAATCAATTGTTTTATGAGAATATTTTAAGTCGCCCCGGTTCTGGTTAGCCGTATTGATCACATCAGCAAGTGCGGGCAATTGTGTCTGATCAAGTGCCTCATTGTTTTTTGTTTTGAGATAAGACTTCAGTGGGTAATGAAGTAAAATCTTTAAATCGGTTTCATTATCCTGAAGTTCACTTTCAGTGGTCAAAAGTTGGTTTTTATCATTAAGTTCTTCAGCCTGAAGCCTTACCAAATCATTTTTAGAACTCACTCCAAGAGTCAACTGTTTTTTGGTTGATGCAATAAGTGTATCCAAAGATACTATCTGTCTTTTGAAAAGACTGGCTTTTTGTTGATCCCCATTCACCGTGCTAAAGTCATTATACATTTGAAGCTTTAAAGCACGAACTACTTCTTCAAAAGTGAATTGAGCCCGTTCTACATCCAATTTGTCAAGTCTTACCTGGTTCACATGACGGCCGGCATAGCTTATCATCTGTTGTAATTGCACACTCCATTCCCCATTTGAACTTTCCGGGTTTGTATCAAAAAATTTCTTTGTGCCGTTATTGTAAAAAGTCTGGGAATAAGTGACATTCGGATTATACCACAACTTCGATTGCAAAACATTGGTTTTAGCAATATCTACATCGTATTTGGCTGCAATAATGGCAAGGTCCTGGGAAATGAACCTTTGTTCTGCATCCTGTAGCGTAATTGTTACCGTGTCTGATGGCGCCAGACTGGTTTGGGCATTAGATTTGAATGCAAATAAAAGGACAAATACCAATGACGATATGTGTAGGATAAACTTCAATTTCTTATCTATTTTGACAACATTTGCTCTTGACTGTTCATGTATTTGGCGATTGTCTGTACACATAAGGTTTAAAAAGGGTCACGAAAAATGAAAAAAATCTATAAAATTTTGAATACTAACTAGATATAACATTTTTCAGAAAGGTTCTGTTCAGTCAGGCGCTTTTATACAAATTCTATGCCTAAAGTTTGATTCTTATTATATTTTTGCATGAATTTATGAGCAATTCACACATCAGGAACCTGATTGCCAAAGGCGAGGGTCAGGAGCTTGATTTTAAATATTATATCTCCAGCGCATCCAAAATCGCCAAAACGCTGGTTGCATTTGCCAATTCAAGTGGTGGACGGCTTCTTATTGGCGTAAAGGACAACG
>JABDEJ010000076.1 GCA_013287095.1 Bacteroidota bacterium
GACGGAGCTTGATGCTGCATTTGGCTTTACCGACAGCGGCAACTGCGAAATACTGGCTGCCTGGTTCGAGCATGTGATCAAGCATCAATATATTCACGGATATGCAAGTCTCGAGAAATTCATGGTTACTGTCGGACGGCGCAAATTCATCGTGCCACTATACAAACTGCTCATTCTGACTCCAGATGGAAAGAAAATGGCACAGGATATCTACAAAAAAGCCAGACCTAACTACCATGCCGTCGCTACAAGTACAATAGATGGGTTGGTGAAATAGGGATCAGGAGTAAAGGATCAGGGGTCAGGCATCAGGCGCTAGTAAGTCGGCAGTTGTGATTATTCTTGAAAGTATCTGTGAAAAAGTCTTGCGTAAGCCACTGATTCCTGACCCCTGACTCCTGATCCCTATATATGCGCAGCGATCAACAAATCCAAGTCTTTGTAAGGAATATGAAACCTTTCGGATATGTTTTTATTGGTAAGGTTGCCTTTGTAGATATAAACACCGTGGCGAACCCCTTCCCTATCCCATAGGTAGTTTTTAATGCCGCCATATTCACCGATATCAAGGAGTATAGGCGCGAAAATATTGCTCAAGGCATAAGAGGCTGTTCGCGCTACGCGACTGGCAATATTCGGCACGCAATAATGGATCACGCCGTGTTTTTCAAAAATAGGATGGGTATGGTTGGTTACTTCACTGGTTTCAAAGCAACCGCCCTGGTCTATGCTCACATCTACGATAACAGAACCCAATTTCATTTCCATTACCATCTCTTCCGATACGATCATTTTGGTGCGGCCTTCTATAGCCCTTATGGCACCTATAACCACATCAGCAGTCTTAAGTTCTCCGAGCAGGATATGTGGGTGCATGATGCTGGTATATATCCGTGTACCGAGGTCGTTTTGAAGCCGGCGAAGCTTGTACAATGAATTATCAAAAACTTTCACCTCCGCACCAAGGCCTAAAGCAGCCCTGGTTGCAAACTGGCCTACCGTTCCGGCACCAAGTATCACGACTTTAGATGGCGGAATCCCGGATATGCCCCCCAGAAGTACGCCTTTACCGTGATTGATATTACTCAGATACTCAGCGGCTATGAGGATGCAAATGCTCCCTGCCAATTCGCTCATGGATTGGATAACCGGATATATATTCGATTCGTCTTTCAGGTACTCAAAACATATTGCGGTTGCTTTTTTCTTCATGAGCAGGCGGATCTGGTCATCTTTAAGCATTGGCAGGTGCAATGCAGAAATGATCGTTTTCCCTTCAGGGATCATGTCAATTTCTTCCAGGCTTGGGAACGAAACCTTCATGATGATATCACTTTTGAAAACCTCTTCTTTGCTATAAGTTATTTTGGCGCCACAGTTTTTGTAGTCCTCGTCATAGAATTTCGCCTCACGCCCCGCCCCGGCCTCTACAATCACTTCATGACCATTGGCGATAAGAAGGTTTGCCGCCTGCGGCGAAAGGCCAACACGTGTCTCCTGAAATGTTGTCTCTTTGGGGATGCCGATCCTGACGGCATTGGCAGTTTTGCTTTTGATCATCACAGGCGCTTCTTCAGGTGCAAGCATGGCCTGTTTGGCTATTTCGTAAAATCCCGACTTCTTTCCCATTTATCCTCCTAAATTTCTGAAATTTACTCAGGTATTTTCAATTGAGCAAATTATTTCCCTCACATTTTCGTTTCTGGCCTCGAATGTAATGGAAACCCATTTTTGGGGCAATAGGTTCCCTGCCATTTCGGGCCACTCAATGAGAACGTAGGCGCCACTGTCAACATATTCTTCAAAACCAATCTGGAACAGGTCTTGTTCATTTTTCAGGCGGTACAAATCGAAATGATAGATTTTATTGTCACCAGAACCATATTCATGCACAATGGAAAAGGTGGGACTTGATACATCTTCATTGATATTCAATGCCTTGGCAAAGCCTTTTACAAAAGTGGTTTTACCAGATCCAAGGTCGCCATTTAACGTAAAAATCCGTTCATCCGGATAGATTTTGAGAATAGATTGGGCAACCGAAAGCATTTCATCAGGGTGTGAAATAGTGAATATTTGTGGATCGTTCATTTCTACGCAAATATATCAATTTCTATTCGCTGCTCGACCCCATGAAAAAATTACGAATTATGAATTACGGCTCATCTCCTACTCTCTCTAAGACGCACATCGCTCTTTCGCTCTCCGCTCTTACTTTACCTTGTCTCCTAACCCCTAATTTATTTATTCCCCATCGTTATCACCGGTACAATCATTTCTTCCATGCTCAATCCGCCATGCTGAAACGTGTTTTTGTAATAGTGAACGAAATGGTTGTAATTGTTGGGATATACAAAAAAGAAATCCTCCTTAGCAAATGCAAATGAAGAACTTACGTGTTGTGTTGGCAGGCCTATATCTTCGGGACGTTTTACGGCATATACTTCCTTATTCTCGTAGTTCAGGTTTTTGCCGGTTTTGTACCTGAGATTGGCTGTGGTGTTACGGTCGCCTATGATCTTGCTTGGTTTTTTCACCAATACTGAACCATGATCTGTAGATACTACTACGCTGCATTTTTTATCGCCAAGCCTTTTGATAATTTCGAAAAGCGGTGAGTGCTGAAACCATGATCTTGTGAGTGAACGATATGCAACCTCATCTTCAGCAAGTTCTTTGATCACTTCCATTTCCGTGCGTACATGCGACAACAAATCCACGAAATTGTAAACGATCACATTCAGTTTGTACTTCTGAAGATTGTTAATATTATCAGCCAGGTTTTTGCCCGCTTCCAGGTTGGTGATCTTGTTGTAAGAGAACTTAATATCCTTGCGTAGACGCACGAGATGGTCCCTCAGAAAATCTTCTTCATGAAGGTTTTTGCCGCCCTCTTCCTCATCATTCACCCATAATTTAGGTAATCTCTTTTCAATTTCAAACGGAAGCAATCCTGCAAAAATGGCATTACGCGCATAAGTAGTTACCGTTGGCAAAATGCTATAATAACAGGTATCTTCCTGAACCCTGAAATAGTCCGCAAAAATAGGCTGCAACACCTTCCATTGGTCATAGCGAAGATTATCCATGATGATGAAATAAACGGGATCGGGATCATCCAAAAGTGGCACTACTTTTTTGGCAAAGAGCGTATGCGACATAATCGGGGCCGAGTCCCTGTTTTTGATCCATCCGCCATAGTTCCTCTCCACAAATTTCCCGAAATTGCTGTTGGCCTCAATCTTCTGGGCATCAAGCACATTACGCATGCCTTCGGCATCCGATTTTACAAGTTCCATATCCCAGAAAACCAGTTTCTTATGAACCTCGATCCATTCGTTCTCATCCAGGTTTTCATTAATGTTCATGCTCAGTTGGCCGAAATCCTGGCGGTATTGCACCAGCACCTTGTCACTCACGAGACGCTTATTCTCTAAGAGTTTCTTGATCGAAAGCAATATCTGGTTGGGATTCACCGGTTTGATGAGATAGTCCGATATCTGGCTCCCGATGGCGTCTTCCATCACAAACTCTTCCTCGCTTTTAGTGATCATCACCACAGGCACTTCCGGCGTCATGGCTTTGATCTGTGCCAGGGCTTCGAGTCCGCTCATCCCCGGCATGTGCTCATCCAGGAAAACGATATCAAAAAAATCAGTCTGGCATTTCTCTATGGCCTCGTCGCCACTCTTTACAGGTGTGACATCATATCCCTTCTCTTTCAAAAAGAGGATATGTGGTTTTAGAAGTTCTATTTCGTCGTCGGCCCAGAGTATTTTCGGTGAAGGCATATGTGAGTTGATAAGTTATTAAGCTGTTAAATTGTTAAGTTGCTGAGTTATGGATGATTTGTGTCCATTGATAATTGATAATTGGTCATTGATCATTGGCTTTTGTCATAAACCATGCCAAACGCCAATCTAACTGCGAAGTTCGGACATTATTGTGTGATGTGGATAAACAGGGGTTAGGAGTCAGGAATCAGGGGTTAGGGATAAGTAATAAGTGGTAAGTGATAGGCGACAGATATATTCTGAGTTAAAACACAGGCGTCAGCAATTCACCTCAACGATTGTGGAGGGGTGGTCTGCTTGCGGGGGCGCCTGTCCCGATTCTTCGGGAGGGTGGATCCTCCAAAACTCCCCCCAAAACCTCATTTTTCCGCCTTCATCTGTCACAAAAAAAATAAAAAATTTCGCATGTCGCTTTAATTATATTCATATTCAATATTTTAACTCCAAAAGAGCAATAAATCCAGCAATGCTTTTGCAATACGCGAGCAATACCGGAGCAATGGCTTTGCAATGATCAATAGGTTTGCGACTCTGTGTGTTAGGTTTCATTATTTGTTATTGATAATTGATCATTTCTTACCTGAGACAGCTCGCGCGCCAGCAACTATTGCCTGTCCCCTGACTCCTTACTCCTGGTATTACTTACATATATAGCGAACTGCCCAACTGGGTGGGTATCCTAGAGAAATATTTTACAACTCATATTTTTTCAATAAGTTATAAGTGAAAATATTTTTGATTTTGTCAGACGCCGTCATTCCGGCGCAGGCCGGAATCCCGTGACTAAAAGCCGAAAGTATTAAGAGCTTCACTTTAATTCGCTTCAAACTCCTTGCAGATAAGCCCTGACCCTAAAGCCTGCCTGTGCAGACAGGGGGACTTCCGCCAGCTCTTCGGAGTTTATCCCGATGGCAACAACACGAAATAAGTGTTATAGAAAACGCAACGATAGTTCCCTTTAAGGTCAGGGCAAAGGCCGATTCCACTTAGGGTCAGGGCACTATAATTTTTGTGAGGTAAAATAACCAGCCACCTGGTTTACGGCATTTGCGCCGTCACCGATGGCCGCCGCCATTCTTTTGGCTGTACCGGCCCTTACATCACCAATGGCAAATATTCCGGGGATATTTGTTTCTAAATAAAAAGGACTCCTGGTTATGGGCCATTCTGATGAAAACCTTGCATGCTTTTCAAGATCCGGACCCGTTACAATAAAACCATTAGGGTCCCTCAAAATCCGGGAAGCCAGCCCATCCGCATAAGGCTGACCGCCGATCAACAAAAACAAGCTGTCAGCAGGATAAGTGGTGGTTTGCACTGACTGCGAATCCTTTATTTCCAATGATTCCAACCTCCCTTCACCATGTACGGCAACCACCTCGCTCCGGGCCATGACCGTGATATTCGGCCTGTTGGCTATTTCATCTACCAGGTATTGGCTCATTTTCAAGGAAATAGATTCACCCCTGACAACGAGGTTTACTTTTTTGGCAAAACGGGAAAAATACATAGCTGCCTGGCCAGCGGAATTGGCTCCGCCCACCACAAATACCTCTTTGCCTTCGTTGCGCTTTCCCTCTGTCATGGCGGAGCCGTAATAAATACCAGCACCTAAATATTTTTCAACCCCGGGCACCTGGAGCAACCTGTATAGAACGCCAACGGCAATAATTACAGATCTCCCTGTAATGGAAACGTTGCTTGATATGGAAACCGTAAAGCTATCATCTCCTTTTACGATATCAGTAATCACCACAGGAAGCACAAATTCAACACCGAATTTTTCTGCCTGTTTCCGGCTGCGCTCCGAAAACTCTTTACCTGTAATACCGTCAGGGTGTGCGATGAGGTTTTCAATAAGTGAAGTAGAACCCGCCCTGCCGCCGGGAGAATGTTTTTCAATGACCAGCGTTTTCAAACCTTCAGAACCTGCATATATAGCCGAAGCCAATCCGGCAGGTCCCATACCAACTATAATAAGATCATAAGTATCACTCTTCGGAATGCAATGGAGTCCGATGGCGCTTGCCACCAGGAACAGATCAGGGTCATCAAGCAGGTATCCATCTTCGAAAACAAGGACCGGGTACTTTGAATTTTGAAGATTGTGTTTTTCTATATAGGGTTGGGCTTCAGGGTCGTCATCCACATCAAGATATAAAAAATCGGCAAGGTTCCTGTTCAGAAACTCTTTTATTTCATAAGTTTTCGGAATACTTTCCTTTCCCAGCAAAACGACCTTTCCATGAAGCGACATGTTGAATAGATTTTATCTTATAAAGTTATGGTTGAATGTCTTAATCAGGTTAAATGACAAATAAACGGATTAGTTTGGTGCTAATTTAGACGATTTTATAGAAATAGCCAAAAACGGAGGTGGTGGAGCAGGTTGACAGATCCTTCAAATCCGTCATTCCGGACGGCTTAGCTTGTCGAAGTCCGACCCATCCTTCAAAGCCGTCATTCCGGACGGCTTGAGCTTGCCTCAGCCTGATCCGGAATCCCGTGACGAAAAGCCGAACGTATTAGGAGCTTCTATTTATTTTACTTACTTGATTATCTACTCTGATTATACCTAAGAGTCCCCGTCAACAATTGGTGGCTTCTGTTACATCCTGCATTGGGAGACAAAGGAGAAGTTAAGGGAAATAAACGGAAAGTATTCGGATTCCAAATCCTTATACTCAATATAGCCGGATTGCAAATCCGGCACAGCGGGGCATTCTCCCTCCTCAGTCTGTCTCCTGACAGACCGGAAGTTCCGCTAAACTACGGTAATCAAATAAACCCATCAATTTGCAGTTTCCAAAATGCAAAGGATATGTTTGAGAGTTAGAAATAATTGTTTATCAGCGTATTTCGGTCTGTCAGGAGACAGACCGAGGAATGCAACAAATCGGGAGGATAAAAATTTATTTGGCGAAACAAAATTTTCATAATTTTGGGGCTAAGGAGTTGTACATTTTTATTTACCGATTTAAATTCAAAAACTGATAAAATGAAAAAATTACTCTTAATATCGCTTCTTGTTTCTTTCTCGCTACGTTCATTCGGGCAAAGCGGTGAAACCATTACCGAATTGCAACAATTGTGGCAAAACAATTCGTTGCATAATTTTCAGTTGTTTACGTATTCTTACGACAGCCACGGGTATCTTGTTAATTACCAAAGTACCAGCCTATGGGACAGCACCACTAAAACCTGGGGAAATGACGCCCAATATAATAATACAAACAGCAGTAATGGCCTCACAATGCAAAGTATCGAGCAATTTTGGAACCCGACATCCAAAAGTTGGTATAATAGTCAAAGAGATACATTTACATACAATGGCTCAAATCAGGAATTGACTTACGTTGTGCAAAATGCGAATGGTACAAACTGGCAAAATTCTGCGAAATATAGTTATACATACGATGGAAATGGCTACCTGACAAATGAATTAATAACAGTATGGATCAGCAGGACTAATTCATGGAGAAATAATACACAATTCAACTATACAAACAACAGCAATGGAACTGTTAATCAGTATATTGATCAAACCTGGGATACGGTTACGAATTCCTGGAAGAATGTTGCTAATACTTCATATACGTACAATGGTTCAAAGGAAGAATTATCGTTCGTCTATCAAAACTGGGTTGGTACCAAAATGATGGGTGTGTATCAATGGCAAAATTCCGAACAAGCCTTCTATACGTATGATGGCAATGGATATTTAAAGAACCTTTCGCAAGAGAATTGGGACACCACCGGTAAATCATGGATTAATTCACTCCAGGGAAATTACACATATAATAGCGATGGAACAGAAAAACAAGATAGTATCCTGACCTGGAATTCAGGTACAAATAGCTGGACAAACGCAAACGGTGAATTAATTACATTTACATATTCAGGCACCTCTGGCATTGCGCCAACCATTGCAAATAATTTTCAGGTTTACCCTAATCCAACAAACGATCGGTTGAATATTACAGGCGGTGAAAATGAAAAGGCGACAATCAGGCTTATCAACATAACCGGTGAAACTGTTTGCTCAGAAAATGTATTTGGGGGTTCCAATACCATCAGTCTTAAAAATTTACCGGCAGGAGTTTATTCATTAATCATTGAAAGCAACGGTAAAATTGCGGCAAGAAAAATAATCAAGAATTAGGGCCGTATCGAAGCTTCGTAACAGGATGTCGGGTCAAGCTGAGCCCCGGACTTGATCCGAGGTCGAGCTGTCCGGAATGACGGCGTTGAAGGATTGTTCAAGCCAGGCAATGACGCACAATTATTGATCATTGATCATTTCCCTCAATGCCCATAAGGGTTGATCTCAATGCCTGCTGTAAATACGGAAGGTTCGGGAATATTGTATTGGCTTTTGAATATGGAGCTAACCCGGTAATTGAAAACAAAGGCAATCCAGTTCACACCGATTCTGGCAAGGACATTATAATTGACGCTGTTCATATATGGGACACCGGAATAACTGGTGGTCGCAACAGACCCGTTGCTTTTTTTGTCAACGGCAAGATATTCAGGATCAACAACCACATTGGCACCCGCTCCGAAGTCGAGATAATAGCCCAGGAAATTTCCGCGTTTGTAGTCGAGGTTGAAACGCAGGAAACCATTTACCAATAGGCCTTCGGTGGCAAACCTTTCTTTATCATGTTTTACAGGGCCGTTCCAAAACAGGGTATCTGTGATTTTGGGTTCTGTCTGGTTGACATTATAGGCTGCATAATGATATTCAGGTTCCAGCCAGACAGATAAGAGTCCATTTATTTTTCTTTTAAGTTTTATACCCACTCTTATATCGTTCGATCTCCAGTCGTTATAAGACAATTTGCTATCTCCTGTCCCTACCAGTGTTCCGAAACCCGCAGTAATCTGTGCAAACCAGGCTTTGTTCGCCCCGAAATTGCTGGTGGCAGTTGGGTCGGGCTTCTGTTCTAAAATCACATCCTGAGCAAAGGCAGAATTGAGAAACAGAAAGAGAAAGAGAAAGAGCGGGAGAAAAGTACGAACAGATTTTTTTATTGAAAGCATAGTCTTCGTTTTAAAAATGATAGGTACGGATGCAGTGGTCAAAATAAACAGTTACCGTCCAGCCTTTGGGATATATTGCCGCTTTATCTTCAGCATTTATGGATGCATTCGGGCCAAATCTGCCTACAGCAAGGTAATTGGTGATATTTACGAGTTCAAAACTCTGTGAGTTCACTTTGATCACATCATATAGTTTAAGCGTGCCGTCAGGGTCTGTTACCTTGGCGTACAAATAATTCTTTTCTAATTTTTTTGTTGTTTGACTGCTGTCTTTAAAATAGCTGGTAGATATCGAAATCTTTATCTTTCCATCTTCTTCATAGAGGGTAAAAGAAGAATCATTTTTAGGCCTTCCTTTAAACAAATACACTGCCTGTGGAATGCCATAGCCATGCGCAAAATCAAAATAAGGATAAAGACTGCTGAGTTTTTCTACCGTATCCATGATCTGCATATTGCTCCGGCCTTTCAGGTCTTGCCATACACAGGCCACAAAGCCTGCCACCAGGGGTGTAGCAAAGGAAGTACCCTGCTCAGACCCATAGGCAGCGGGCGTGGCCACCCAGGCCGTGCTTGCTGCGATCACATTTGGTTTCATCCGCCCATCTGACGTGGGTCCATACGAACTAAACCCCGAATGGAATCCTGTATTCGGATCATACCCTCCCACTGTAAGCACGCTGTCGCAATCACCGGGGGTGGTTATAAATTTCCATTGGTCTTCTCCTTCATTCCCAGCCGCTATGCAAATGAGGATGCCTTTTCTGGCTGCCATCGCAGCACCACGGGCGGCAATACTGGTACGCCCATTCATGTCTTTATAAAAATAGCGCTGGTAGGTATATCCCAATGAGCAGCTGATCATTTGTGCGCCGTGTTGTTCCGCCCATTCTGATGCAGCTACCCAGGCATCTTCTTCGTCTTTAAATTCAGAGCCTTCACGCTCCGTACGTGCCAGTAAAAATTCCGCATCGGGGGCCAGACCTATATTGAATCCTTTGTATTTGCCTGCAATGCAAGACAATACCGCAGTGCCATGGGCGCCATATCCATATACATTGTCTTTATGGTGCAGAAAATCATAGGTAAGCACAATACCGTTATGGCTTCTTAAATATTCAAAGGCAGGGTGTTTGTCCGCATTTTTAAAACCGACATCAAGTATGGCGATCCGTATTCCTTTGCCGCTCAATCCATGGGCAGCCATTTCGTTTCCTTCCAATCCGTCATACTGATCAGCTATTTTTGACCTGGGGCTCGTGTCTTTTTTAGTTTCAGAAATTCCACTGTCTTTTAGTGATGCAGTTGTAGCAAACAGGCCCATTTTTTCTGTGCTTTTTACAAAAGGCAGTGATGCTATTTGTTTTATTTCATCCTGCGTTGCAAATACTGCCATCCCGTTCAGCCAGCGCGAAGCATATCCGGTGGAGTCCGCTATTTTTCTCACTCTTTGAACAAAGGCCTCATCCACTGGCAGGTCATACCAATCTGAAATAGGTTTTCCGGCAGAAATTCTGTTTTCTAATGTTTTGGGATCGAAGAATTTGTACGGGTCGAAATTTTTGGTGGTTTTTATCGTAAAACTCACCCAGTATTTTTGCTGTGCGAATGATTTCTTACAAATCAGCCCACAAATAATTAATAATATTAACCGGGTTTTATTCTTCATGATGTGTGCCGCAAACTTAAGCATAAAGGTCGAACGGTTGAAGGTGGCAATAGGTTCTCATGGATAATTACCTTTAACCTTTTCTCCCTTTGGAGAACCCGAAGGCTCAGCGGAGCTAAATAAGAATGAGGCAAATAAAAAGCCGCCGGTTTACATCCCGGCGGCTTTCTTAACAATATTTATACAAACACTTAATTGAAGAACGGCTCATCTCAAAGTAAAGTCATAGGTTTTACTATCCCAGGTAAATGTTGCCTGGTCATCGCAGTTGAGCGGCCCATAATCAACCGTTCCTGTGCTGCTGCTTGCACTTGTGGAGATATCAAAAGAACCTGATTCTATCCAATGGCAATTTAATGCGACTATTAATGGTTTTACAATTGTAATGGTAAAAGTCTGTCCCTTGCGGTTGGTACCGCTTGCACTGCCGGT
>JABDEJ010000077.1 GCA_013287095.1 Bacteroidota bacterium
TACTTAGACAATATTGATTTTATAAAGGAGATTCTCAAAAAGGATAATGTGGAGATTCTTTAGAATTAGTAAACTTTTCTTTCTTTACTTTTGTAATCTCTATTCTAAAACACAAACAAAAAAATGGCAGTAGAAATAACCGATAGCAACTTTGAATCCATGTTGAATTCAGGCAAACCTTTAATGGTGGACTTTTGGGCACAATGGCTTCACAATCCTTTACAAAAGATTTGGCTGTGTTTATTGCAATTTCTCTGTTAACCATGTCTTTAATTCATTTGCTTGATCTATAACACCCTTTGTAAATTCTTCGTTGCAAATTTTATACAATTGATCGAGATATTCCTGATAACGGCCTTCAATTTGAAACGGTTTAGACTTAAAAGGAATTCATTTGTTTTATCATCCAGAGCAACAGGAGTTTGTGAAATGATGTATATTGCATTATGAGTTTTAGGAGGTATATTGCTCTCATTATACTTAATCCACAAAGCTTTGGCTAACTTTTCGATAACAAGATGCGTGAAAAATAAAGATTGAAGATATTTCCTGCCTTGGAATAAAATTCCAACTGCTTCCCAGTCATCTTCAGCCTGGGTAATCCAATGTGCTACATGCTCTTCTTTGCTTATCACATTTCAAAGATAACTATGATATGATTACCTTCCCATAATATGCGCCATTTTTGGTGCTTAGGTGAAATAAATACATGCCGGGTGATAAATCAATGGAATTTAACCGGATTTGCTTCCCTTCAAAGGATTCTTTTTTCAATATTTTCCCCGATACATCCAGGATTTCCACTGATCCGGACTCATCTTCAGGCAAATTGATCGAAAATGCTCCTTTAGTCGGATTTGGGAAAATTGAAATAGTTGAATTTTGATTAATTACGCTCTTTAATCCCGCAAATCCCCCATTGAATGTTCTTAAAAATGTGCCACTGTCACCAACAGCATAACCCGTGTCTTTACTGACAAAATGAATGCTATTGAGAGTACGGGATGTACCTGATTGTTGCAAAACCCAATTTTTGCCCCCGTCTGCAGTATGATATATTGCGCCTTCTATACCACTTGCGTATCCGCTGGTATCGTTAAGAAAATAAACCGAAAATAACGTATTGGTATTTATGCCATTGTTCTCTGGAAACCAGGTTTTACCGCTATCAATAGTCTTGTACATCAATTTGGGGCTACCGCAAGCGTAGCCAATGGCGGGCGAAGGGAAGCACATATCAAAACATAAATTGTATTCATTAAAAACTGAATCGCAGGAGAAAGTCTTACCACTGTCACGCGTTACAGGAATAAAAGGGTCGTTTGCCCAGTATATAAACCCAGTACCGGGAGTTGAAAAAACTATTAAATGAGGATTAACAATTTCATTGACACAGCCCTTCGAGAGAATTTCATTCCAGGTTTTACCGCTGTCTACTGACGCATATAAAAAATCACCTCCGGTTGAAACGTAGCCGACAGCAGGATTAGGAAATGAAACGGAGGTTAGGTTTATATTTCTAAGAAATACGGAATCCCAGGTCACCCCATCATTTTTGGTGTAGTAAATATATCCACTATTGTATCCGTTTACAAAAAAAGTGTGCGGCTTTGTTGTTATTACCTTAGTATGAATTACCATGCCTGTGTTTTCCCTTGTCCAATTCAAGCCAAAGTCGGTTGATCTATAAAGCGCATAATCATCATCAGATGAAATAATTCCTACATTATTTGAGAAGACAACTGATGTGAAATGTCTTGTTGAATTTAAAGGAAGTGATTGCCATTGTGCTGCTGATTTTTCTGAGTGGAGAATCAGGAAAACACCTATTAGCAGGTATATGATGGAATAAAGTCTGGGTTTATTTAATCTGGTCATAAATCTTACAGGTTGATCTATGCAAATTTATAAAAAAAGAGTTTCCCGTTTCAACCCCCAAAATCCCCGCAAAACACCTTGGTCACATATTTCATCACCACCTTGCCATCCTCTTCATATTTTTCAAACAATTCTATTAATACCTCAATAGCGTCCTTATATCCCGGATCTGAGAAGGGAATAGCATAAGAAGCAGAATCATATCTTCCTTTTAATCCTTCAAAATCAAATACCTGTTGGTTATCAAAATGTTCTTCATGGAAAACACCTGGTGAAAAGAAAGCAGCGATTTTGTTTTCATCTACATTCCGATGGTCAATTTCCTTGTAGTCTGTAGAGTATTTGTACAAAAAAGCATCATATTCTCCCATGAAGCCTGTCTGGTTGGGTTCTCTTTCGTTCCAGATCAAAACAACCTTTCCGACTGCTTTCAGGATACGTTTAAATTCCTTTTTGGTTTCGGTGAGATCAAACCAATGAAAAGCCTGTCCGGCGACTATAAAATCAATGCATTTATCTGGCAATCCGGTTTCTTCGCTGCGGGCATTAATGCTTATAAAATCGGGATTCCCCATAAATAGATATTCTGCGGCAAGCCGCATGTCTTCGTTAGGCTCAACCCCGTAAACCTTGTTACCGTTATTAAGGAACATTTCGGTAGATTTTCCGGTGCCAGAGCCAATATCTGCAATAATTGAAGAAGGTGTTAAGCCGTAATCGTTTTTCAGATAATCAATGATTCCCGAAGGATAGCCTGGACGGTATAAAACATAGTCTTTAACCCGGGAAGAGAATCTTGTTGTGGGGTTTGTATTCATAATTGTTTTTTCATTTTATGCCCATTATTCCCAGCCAGCCTTCTGCCCAATATCAATTTAAAAATCAAACCATCGGTACTTTTTGTAAACCCTTCTCCAACTCCAAAATTGAATTCCCAATCAGGGGATAAATTCAGATCAATGGCTGGGAAAATCTGTTGCTCCTGTTGCTGATAAGGGAAAAAACCACCGACCGGTCCTAAAGAGCCATAATACTCAACCCCAAGGGCTACTTCTTTTGTAATGTCAAAACTGAATTTGAAATCCGGTGAAAACTCACCGCCCTTTCCCGCATCATATCCTTTAAAGGCATAATCTATAACCGGATTCAATGAAAAATACCAGCGTTTTATTTTCTTATCAATAATTGGCCTGAGTTCCAGGGTATATTCATCGTTGCAATATTCTTGTCTTTGATACCCGAATTCGGTTGACAGACTTAAACCGACAGGCCATTTGAGGCTTTCAGGTACTGCAAAACGTGGTCTGATATGATCGCCGACCCAGTCATATCCGTACTTTGGGTTGAGGCTGCTGAAATAATAAAAACCTACTTCAAACCAGGGCGTGAATCCATGCGTGATCTCAATGGTTTCGTGTTCCGCGCCTTGTGTTGGTCTTACACCATCTGTGATCATTGTCGAGCCGATAGCAGTATAGTTGCTGTGCAGCTCGATCATGGTATAACCTGCAGGAACAAGATCCGAACCATAAACCTGTATTTCATAATTGTCCTGTCCGTAACAAAGCGAGGCTCCAACTATAGCGAAAAGGCAAGTGAAAGAAAATCTGAGCTTGGTTATCAATTCCGGGCTGAGCATGGCACCAATAGGTATTCATGCAAAAATAGCTCATAAATAAATGTGGGCAATGCTTTCAGTGTTAAGATTTAGGAATCAATAACTCCCGACAGCCTCAACTACCACACCTTTTGTGTTTTCTGCCCTGAAAGGGCGGATATCTTTTACGATTCCTACCCATGACAAAATTGTAAGCAGGTAAAAAGTCATATCAATCTCCCACCACTTGTATCCTTGACGGCAAGAGCTTTTGCAATGATGATGGTTGTTATGCCACCCTTCACCCAGGGTAATAATAGCCAGGAATACATTATTTCTGCTATGATCGTCCGTTTCAAATCTGCGCGTGCCATATACATGTGCCAATGAGTTTACACAATACGAAGCCTGGTACAGGCAGATAATGGTAAGCAGATATCCCCATACAAAGGCGGAAATGCCTCCAATGGCAAATATCAAAATAGCAAACGACAACGTGGGAAGCCAGTAGTATTTATCCAGAAAACGCAGCTCAGGGTATTTACCAAAATCGGCTATTTTTTTAGGATTATATCCTTGTGTTGCCGGGTCAAAAATCCAGCCGATATGGGAATACCAGAACCCTTTAAGTACCGGGGAATGCAGGTCTTCTTCTTCATCAGAATGGATATGATGGTCACGGTGATTGGCCGCCCACCACAATATTCCCTTTTGTGCCGATGCCATGGTCATCCAGGCCATAATGAATTGTGGTATCCTGTCGAGTTTATAAGATCTGTGGCTGAAATAGCGATGGTATCCGGCTGTTATGAAGAACATCCCAAAGAAATAATTGATGCCAAACAAGGCAACATATTTCCAGCTGAAAGGCACCATAAAAAGGGCTGCGATGCCTACAATATGGATAAGAATATAAGTATAAAAGGTGATTCCGCGGTTTTTGAGCATATTTGAGGAAGAAATAATTAGGCCGCAAAGATAAGATAATAAAAAAAACTGGCAAAATATGATGGAAGAAGTTTACCAGCCGGCATATCATAAAATAATATTGCCATTCCAAATATCAGGGTTAACTTTGACCTGAAAGTCCGGGGGGATTTAAAAAACAAGTTTGATTTCAGCTAAACTGGATTTGCATATTCAAAAATGTGCGGCTGTGTTTTCTTTGCCATTTCTGCTTAATTTGGTCAATTCCAAAAACCGAACTCAGTTACAATACTATGATGGGGATATCAGATAGCGACAAAAAAAAAGCTGTTAAAAACATAGCAAAGATTGAAAACCAGATTTCTGATCTTAAAAAACTCCTTGAGAAGTTTAGTCCGACAAAACAAACCAGTGAGGAAAAGGAAGAAATCTATGGAATTATGTCGGAGATTGAAGAGTTAAGTGCCATGATAAGCATTTAACAGCCTCGAAAAGAGGCGGCATTTGATTGCAAATAGGATTATAGTGTTTTTTGGCTGTGTGCCAATTTTAATCTTTGCGTTCTTTGCAAAAAACTTTGCGTTCTTTGCGTGAGATTTTTTCTTACAAACCTGGAAAGAAAAGATAATCATTAAGAAGGCGATAACTCATGATATACAGCTCCGAAAATTCTGCCAATCCAGTCACAAAACTATTCGGTATCCAATATCCCATCATCCAGGCTGGCATGATCTGGTGTGCCGGATGGGAGCTTGCTTCTGCCGTAAGCAATGCAGGTGGATTGGGTTTGATCGGCTCCGGGTCTATGTATCCTGAAATTCTTCGTGAACATATCCGTAAATGTAAAGATGCTACGAACAAACCTTTCGGTGTAAATGTGCCGCTCATCTATCCTGATATCGAAAAACATATCGAGATCAGCATTGAAGAAGGCGTCAAAATCGTTTTTACCTCGGCAGGCAATCCCAAAACATGGACTTCCCTCTTGAAATCGCATGGAATTACTGTAGTGCATGTGGTATCCAGCGTTAAGTTCGCCATAAAAAGTGAAGATGCGGGAGTGGACGCCGTGGTGGCGGAAGGTTTTGAGGCGGGAGGACATAACGGCCGCGAAGAAACGACAACTATGGTGTTGATCCCGGCCGTAAGAGATGCCGTTAAAATCCCATTGATTGCCGCAGGTGGTATTGGGTCAGGTCGCTCTATGCTTGCTGCAATGGCCCTTGGTGCCGATGGGGTGCAAATGGGAACACGCTTTGCGCTGAGCTATGAATCTTCAGGGCATCCGGCATTCAAAAAAGCTATTTTAGATTCAGGTGAAGGGGATACTACCCTTACCTTAAAAAAACTGACGCCGGTAAGAATGCTTCATAACAGGTTTTTTGACGAAATCTCGGCCGCTGAAAAAGCCGGTGCAGATGCAGATACCCTTGCATCCATGCTTGGCAAGGGCAGGGCCAAAAAAGGGATGTTTGAGGGGAACCTGGATGAAGGAGAACTGGAAATCGGCCAGGTGGGAGGATATATCAGGGATATTCAGCCTGCCGCAGAGATCGTTAAAAATGTCTGGGATGAATTTTTAGCGGCAGAAAAAGAGCTTTCAGTACGAAACAGATTTTTTTTGGAACAAAACCCGGGCAAAAGTTCTTATTAATATTATATAGTATCTTAACTTTGCAGCTGTTAACAAAGTATAAGGGTATTGTATTAATAACCCGATGAAAAAAGAAATGACACAACCTTCTTCCGCGCAGAACAAATCGAATAATCTTGTGTTACCTGTAGCAATGGCTGTTATTGGCGCAAGTGTTGTGCTAATGGCAGTAATGCTGTTGGTAAACGATAAAAAAAGCGGAAGGGATAATTATGGCAGCTATGATGTCGAAAATTATGATATTGTAGGAAACATGCCGTTTATCTTTGGCGCAGGCGAATAACTGGTTTGGACTCGTCTCCGAAAAGTATTTTATCAGCCCGCGGCATCTTCCAGTTTCATTGATATGAGGTGCCTTTAAAAAATTTTAATCAGGAAAATTTGTCCGTCATGCGAAAATTACCTTTATTGCCGCCCGATAATAATATTGTTGAGGAGCTAATGGCAGAAAGAAAGAAATATCAACTAGAATATCAGATCAATTCCAGCCCGGAATTCCTTTATACTTACATAAGTACGCCATCAGGCCTTTGCGAATGGTTTGCCGATGATGTAAAAGTTGACGGAGATAACTATACTTTTCAATGGGAAGGCAGTGAAGAAAAAGCCAGGTTGCTAAGCAAAAGGGCAAGTAAGTTTGCCAAATTTCAGTGGATTGATAAACCGGAGAGCGAATATTTTCTTTTTGAGATCGAAAAAGATGAATTGACAGGTGATGTGGCACTCATTATTACAGATTTTGAGGAAGCCGATGAAATAAAAGGTGCCACAATGATCTATAACGTGAGCATAGACCGCCTGCGTGAAATTATCGGAGGGTGAAAAAGAGTGATAAGTGAAAAGTAAGAAGTGAAAAGTGGGTTGACACCCAAATGGACACTTCATGACATTTTAACCCTGAAATTCCAATTTTGACAAATTCTTAACTTATTTTCGCCCCAAATGGAGCATAGCATACGTATATATAATTCCTTAAGCAGAGAAAAGGAGCAATTTATTCCTTTAAAGCCACCTTTTGTGGGGATGTATCTCTGCGGTCCAACCGTTTATGGCGATGCTCACCTGGGTCATGCGAGACCAGCCATTACCTTTGATTTGATAACCCGCTATCTGAGGCATAAAGGCTATAAAGTTCGTTTTGTGCGCAATATCACTGATGTAGGTCACCTTGAGAACGATGCTGATGAAGGGGAGGACAAAATTGAAAAGAAAGCGAAGTTAGAGCAATTGGAGCCAATGGAAATAGCGCAGCACTATACCTGGGCTTACGAAACCAATATGGGCATACTGAATGTGTTGCCGCCAAGTATCGAACCAAGGGCATCCGGGCATATCATTGAGCAGATAGAACTGATCAAAAAGATAATTGACCACGGTTTTGCCTATGTAGTTGATGGCTCTGTATATTTTGACATAGAGAAGTACAGTAAGCACCATCATTATGGAATTCTTTCAGGACGTGTGCTTGAAGAACTCCAGGCTGGTGCCGGGGTCAGAACCCTGGAAGGCCAGGAAGAAAAAAGGAACAAAGCCGATTTTGCCCTTTGGAAAAACGCCAGTCCTGAGCATATCATGCGCTGGCCATCACCTTGGGGTGATGGATTTCCAGGATGGCATATAGAATGCTCGGCCATGAGCGCCAAATATCTTGGTGAAGAATTTGACATACATGGTGGTGGCATGGATCTTTTGTTTCCGCACCATGAGTGCGAAATAGCACAATCTGTAGCCGGAAACGGAAAGCAACCTGCCAAATATTGGGTACATAATAATATGCTAACCATCAATGGGCAAAAAATGGGCAAATCGCTGGGCAATTTTATCACTTTAGATGAGCTGTTTTCAGGTAGCCGCAAGGAAGTGCTCGACCAGGCTTATACACCTATGACCATCCGTTTTTTTACACTACAGGCACACTACCGCAGCACCCTTGATTTTTCAAATACTGCGCTTAAGGCCGCAGAGAAAGGTCTGGCACGGTTAATGCAAGCTTTTCAGGAGTTGGATAAGATAAAGCCGGGGGCTATTTCATCCAAAGATTTAAAGCCCTGGGTGGATGCCTGCTATGAGGCAATGGATGATGATTTTAATTCGGCAATATTGATTGCCGAATTGTTCGAAGCTGCCAGTTGGATCAACAAAATAAATTCCGGAGAGGAGACAATTACTGAAGCTGACCTGGAACTTCTAAAAACGACCTACAGGACTTTTGTTTCTGATATTCTTGGATTACAGGCAGATGCAGTAGAGACTGGCGATAAAATAGATGGGTTGATGGAACTGATCATTGAGCTTAGAAAGAGAAGCCGTGAAACTAAAGATTTCCAGACTTCTGATAAGATCAGGGATGGATTGGAGAACCTTGGTTTTGTAATAAAAGACGGGAAAGACGGTGCGGAATGGAGCGCGAAAAATTAGTCAATGTGATAATGTGTTGATACGATAATGTGCTAATTACTTCGTCCGCCACAGCTTTAGCGAAGGCAGGACTGATGTATTGATCGTTTCGGCTCTCTTGTCATTTCGACGGTAGGAGAAATCTTCACTTTGTCATTTCGAGCGCAGCGAGAAATCTGATAAAGGAGGATATGATGTTTGTTAGTTCTTGATTGATAATATATTTTGAAAAATACACATTACATATTCCTGTTTCTTGGATTGGTGATTGCCTCCTGCAACAACAATGAAAAAACACCTGAAAACCAGGGAAATCAAAATCAATCCGGACAAGATCAGGCAGGCCAAAAATATGCCCCGCAGTTCAATGCCGATTCCGCTTATAAGTTCACCCAACAGCAGGTAGATTTCGGGCCAAGGGTTCCAAATACAAGCGCCCATAATGCCTGTGCCAAATACCTCGAAACCAAACTTCGTGAATTCACCCCTGATGTAGAAGTACAAACCGGCGATGTAAAGGCACACGATGGTACCATTCTTCACATTAAAAACATCATTGGTATAGTTCACCCGGAAAAGCACAAGAGAATATTGCTTTGTGCGCATTGGGACAGCCGTCCCTGGGCTGATGAAGACTCTGTAGATACCCGCAAACCTATTGATGCCGCAAATGATGCCGCAAGTGGTATCGCAGTGATGCTCGAAATAGCACGTGACCTGCAGTCTAAAGCCCCCGATATTGGTGTGGTGATATTGATGGAAGATGCCGAAGACTATGGCGTGAGCGAGGATGCAGATTCCTATGCCCTGGGCACCCAGTTCTGGGCAAAAAGCCTCGACAAAACCAAATATATAGCAGATTATGGCATTTTGCTGGATATGGTAGGAGCTTCAAACGCCCATTTTCTGGAAGAAGAATTTTCGATGAAATATGCCCCGAATGTCGTTGATAAAGTCTGGCAGCAAGCTAAGCTAAGCGGCACTTCCAGCTATTTTATCATGCAACCAGGGGCTGGTATTACAGACGATCATTTGCCTATCAATTCTATTGCATCCATCCCAACTATTGATATTTTGGATTATGATCCGTCCCGTCCGAAGGGATTTGGATACTATTGGCACACCCATGCCGACAACATGAAGATCATTGACAAAAACACCCTGAAAGCAGTAGGACAAACCCTTTTGGATGTGATCTTCAACGAAAAAGGGAGTTGAGAGAATTATTTGGGAATTTGGGGATTTGAGAATTGGCTGGCGCAAGCTACTTACCCCTTATCACTTACCCCTTACCCCTATTTTCCTTATCTTTGCACGATGGAAACGAAAAGACAGGCCAAATTTGCCAGGCAGATTCAGAAAGACTTCGGAGATATATTCCTGAGGGAAGGCCAGAGCCTCACAGGCATCAAATTTATTAATGTTACCCAGGTACGTGTGTCCCCAGACTTGGGTTATGCCAAAATATATATCACATTCTTAAATGAAAAAGACCCGCAGCGCGCTTTAAGCGTTGTCAGGATCCATAATAAAGAATTGCGTAAAATGCTTGGTGCGAAGATCAAAGATACCGTCCGGAAAATCCCTGAAATAGAATTCTTCTACGACGATACGATGGATTTTGTAGAATCTATTGACAAACTGTTTGAGCAGATCCACGAGTCGGAGCATAAGGAAGGGAAGGCGGAATAATTCATGTGATTTGGGATTAAATTTATTCCCTAAATTTGTCTTTAGTAAAGACATACCCATGAAATACAGTTTATTTTTAATCTCATTTGGCCTCTCATTATTCCTTGTTGCCAATAACGCCAAAGCCCAGACGGTTTTTTTCGCCAAAGATGTGAAACCAAGTGGTGAAATGATCGGCCAAAATACCAAGTTCTATTTTCCAAAAGGGGAGAATGACCTTAAAATGCTGGTAAAACTTGGCCATAAGGTAAATGCAGATACGGCTATTTTTAAAGTGTACCGGATGGCAAAAGGAGAAAGATACCTGGATCAGAGTATAAAAAGCCCTGTGAAACCTGATTGGTTCTGGTTTCCTGAGGATGTATTAATCAGGGGGCAAGGGAAATACCTGGTGGAAGTATATGTGAAAGGAGCAGATGCAATAATTGCAACGGGTAACTTTACATTGGAGTGGACAAAGTAGATCCGAAATTGATAATTGATAATTGGTTATTGATCATTGATCATTCTCCTCAATCAACTCTATCAAATGCATATCAGGGCTATAAAGAAACGCGCATCTTTTACCTCCAAATGCCTCTGAATTGAAAATATTATCGAAGTA
>JABDEJ010000078.1 GCA_013287095.1 Bacteroidota bacterium
TATCCATTAAATAAAAAAACATGTCCTGGTAATTTATAAGGGCTGCGCGAACCAGAAAGGATGAACTGCTACTAAAACTTCCTTTTAATCCACCAAAGAGTTCAAATTTGTCATTCGTGTTTCTCAGATCAGGCGTTGAAATAATAAAGGGGTTCTCGTAAGCCAGTTGCCTGAAGGTGTTCTTTTCCATATCCCCCGTTATCCCTCCAAAAACAGATAGATATTTCTCTACGATATCAGCTTCAATATTCAGATCGGGGTAAAAATGAAAACTATTTGTACTCGAATCGCCTTGAGCCGCCGTATTAAAGCCGAGATATGCCCTGAGTATTCCTGTCTTAAACCGATATCCTGCATCAATCTTTAGTAATGACCGGGTTATATTCGATTCGGTTTTATAACTCATATTATCATAGGTTGCATTAAGCAAAATATCATTGCTATTCAAAGGCTCATCCGCCATAAGGGTTGCTGTGATATCACTCTCACTGGTTTTATAATAGTCCTGGAAACCATCGTATCCAATTCCTAAATTATACCTGAGTTTTCCGGTATCCGCACCCGTATTTGCAAAATGAACTTTGGCATGAAAGTCATCAAAAGCCTGGTAGTTAGAAGCATTGGATGGTTCTAAACTATCTGGTATTGTTGCATAAAAATGGTTTGCAGTCCGCTCGAAGCCAACATCAATACCCAAATCATATTTAGCATTAATAATATGGCTTCCGTAAAGATCAACCAGGTTATCACTAAACCCCGAATTCTTTACTGGTCCGTCCCCTGAAAAATGTTTTAGGTCAACGCTGAAAAGGTCCGTCCGGTTTCGGACAGTATTGTAGAATGCTTCACCATATAAATTTGAGTAATTACCAAAAGCACCTTCTACGAAGCATTTATGCAACTCCGGCAAGGGGGCACTTTTAATAAATGCAGGTTGCATCTTTGATTTATAAATAGGTGTTGGCATCAGGTAAGACTCTGTGGTATAGGTCATTTCAGGCTTCTTTACCGCAATATTTTCCTGCACAGGTATTACATCAATCTTGACAGCGTCCGCCAATTTGGGTTTTATTTCGTTAATTTCAGTGACAACACCGGTAAGACCAGTATTGTCCTTGGTCTGTGCATTTGAATTGAGACAGGAGAATAAAATCAATCCTGCAGATATAAGACGCATTGTATTTTTCATACTATTTCCCATCCTGAATGTCCTCCTTTTGTGGGTTATTGGTACTGTCTTTGGGTTGGGTCAGGTTGTTATTACCGCTGGGGATCTTTGATTCTTTATCAATGATCTCCTGAAGCTTTTGCTGTGCGATCTTTTTCAGGTCCTCGCCTTCATAATTGTCAATGATTGACTTTAATGTGCTTTTTGCCTGGAAGTTATCTCCTGTTTTTTCGGAAATATCTGCCGACAAAATAAATGCTTTAGCTTTCCAGTAATCATATATATCATACCTGTCTTTCAAGGCGTAGATCAAATCCTGTGCATCCTTGTATTTGCCCTGTTGAAAATCTATATAAGCGACATCATACATAGATTCAGCCCCGATCTCTGATTTATCATTTTTATAAACGGCATCGAAATTGGGCAATGCCAGGTCTAACTGGTTTAACGCCAATTGACTTTTTGCTATATAATACTGTGCAGAATGTTTGCTATCCGCATCCGCATAAGCAAGGTTTAAAATTTTGTTCCCGGTTTCAATTGTCTGGTCATTCATATTGAGGTTAAAACCAGCCCTTAGTTCTCCGTTCATTGCCAACAATACATTCTCCTTCTGGTTGGCGATTTCCTCAAGTTGTTTGTACCGCTGATAGGCTAGTTGATAATTCTTTTCGTTGTAACAAAGTGCTGCATCATTCTTTAATGATTGCTCCATATACGAGTTAGGGCTATTGGCAATCACGAAATTATAATCATCAATGGCTTGTGCATTCTGTGAATTTTTAAACTCGCAATCTGCTGAATAGTAGTGTGCATCCACTGAAAAGAAACCTTTGGGATATCTGTCAAGATATTTCCGGAATGATCTGACTGCAGCATCGCAATCTCCATTTGCAATATTGCTGAATGCTGATGCATATAAAATAGAATCCTGCTCTGTGTTCTTTTGGCCTCCGTTTGGCAAAGAGCCATAAAAACTTTCAAGACTGTCCGTTAAGCCCCTGGAGATATAACTGTTCTGGATATTTTTGAGTGCCTGTCTGGCTTGAGAGGAATGAGGATATTGTTGCAGAATATTTTTGAAAATGGCGACTGCCTTATTATCCTGATTCATATTGATATAAACCTGCCCGATATTCAATTCTGCAGATATATAATAAGGGTTTTTAGGATAGTTGTAATTCAGGCTCTTGTATTCGCCGATCGCCTTATCATAGTTTTCATTGTTTTTATACGTTTCTGCTATTTCAAACATGGCATCATCGGCCAGAGGGGATGTTTTTGGCACGAGTTCAAGGGTAGCTATTTTCTCGTTGTCCTTATTCTGTAGCCCAAGGATCAACCCTTTCTGATAAATAGCATAATCACTTTCAGGTGCGTGACCGTCAATGATATCATTATATCCATTTAATGCCTGGGCATAGTCTTTTAGTGCAAAATTGCAATCAGCCTTTCTCAAAATAGCATCTATATATCTTGGTACTTTGCCGTTATCTTTATCAGCATCAAGGTATTTATCAAAATAAGTCCGCGAATTGATGTAGTTCTCACTTTTAAAATAACAATAGCCGATATTGTAATAAGCAAGGCTATAGTAAGGCGTCTCCTGCGATTCATCAATTGACAGAAAAGTTTTGTAATTCGTCAGCGCCTTGTCAATTTCGCCGGTTTTATATCTCGATTCCCCGGCCCAGAAATAAGCGAGCGCCTTTATCTTTTTATTGATAGGATATTGCAGGCTCTTGGAAAAATAATCAAGCGCCTGGGCATATTGATGATTGCTGAACAAACTTTCACCATACATATATAGAATCCGTTGGTACGCTTCATTAAGCCTGCTGCTGCGGTTATGAATACCTTCAAGTATGTCGAGGGCCTCTTTTGGTGATTCTGATGACACAAGTATTTGAGCCAGTATCTCTTTGGCTTCATCGCCATGTGTGGATTCAGGATAATCATTCAGGAATTTCTTGAAGGCATCAATTGATTCTTTCGGAAAATTGAGTTCGTAGCTTAGTTTCGCATAATCATACAAGGATATCTCTTTGATGGCCGGTACAAAACTAAGACCTGCAGCAAATTGAAATGCAGCCCTGGCTTTTTCTTTATCCCCTGTTTTCAGGCTTGCATTCCCGACCATGTAGCTCACATTTTGTCCAAGTGAATCCTCATTGATCGCTACACCATTAAAACTCTGCAAAGCATCTGCATACTGTTCCAATTGCATTTGTGAATAACCAAGCTCATACCAGTGATGCTCTGTAAGCGTTCCGGTATAACTCTTATAATATTCTATAGCCCTGTCGTATTTTTTCTGGTTGAAATATGCCTCGGCGATATATAGCTTAATCTCTTCATATTTATCTGTTTTGGTATCCTTTAGCGCCTGCTCTCCCATTGATATGACTTTATCATAATCTCCTTGCAGCAGGTATATCTGCATAATATAAACTGGTACCACCGTTTTAAACTTCTTATCCCCCTTTATCTTTTCAAATTCAAACAGGGCGCCTTTGTAATCCCCATCCATATATAAAATATTGCCATAATAATAAGAAGCAATGGCCATATTATCACCCGGAATGTCTTTCACTTTGGCAAAATAGCTTTTGGCTTTTTTATAGTCTTTCTTCCTGAAATAAGAATAACCGATCATAAAGTTGAACTCTCCCAATTCGTTATCGCTCAAGTCGGCTGGGTCAACTTTTTCAAAAGCCTCAAGGGCTTTGTCATAATTTTTCTCACGGTATTGAAATTTGCCCATGTAATAATTGGCAAGCCTCGCTTTCGGGTTTACCGGGTATTCATGGGTAAAACGATTCAGTAACGCTTCAGCATTGTCCTGAAAAAGCTCCATAGCCGATATAGCTATATAATATTCGGCATTGGCCTTGAGTTCGCTGTTATTATCCTTTGAATCAAGATAATCGTTGAATGCCTGCTCAGCAGCGCCATAGAAACGATTGTCAAACAGCTCCTTGCCTTTCTTGTATTTCGACAGTGGGTCACTGTCTTTAAGAGTTTGCTGCCCGAAGGTAACTGATTGAATAAGAATAAAAAGAATAAAAATATAACCTGACTTAAAACCTTTCTCCATAATTGTATAACGCATCAGTGAACAAACTGGTATGAAAATTTGCCGGATTTTTCTTAATTCAAAATTAGGCCTTATGTATATAGGCCTCCAAAGCGTTTATGCACCGACATGTGCAAAACCGACCCTAATTAAAGATCGAATTATATAAATCGGTGGATAAGTACGGGAGTGCGTGGCTTCTCCTTTCCAAACAACAACAACACCAAATAAATGTTAACCCATAGAATACATAGTTTATATAAATTTGCAGTCGGGGTTAAAACATTAGTAATTTAAAGCTATGAAAATTTATAATTCGTTGCGTAACGTCTTTTTGGCTGCAATATTTGGGGTTCTGTTTTGTACAAATGCCTTTGCACAATTGACCTTAGGCGCTGGCGTTGCCGGTATGAAATATTATGGGGTTGCCAATGAGAGACCATTGACGGTTGGATTTAACGGGAACCTCGCCATTGAACTTTCAGCCAAAACAAGGCTGGTACTTGAACCGACTTTTTTCTTTCCTGTTAGCTATTCTTACAACCAAACATTGAATACCGGCAACGTGCCTTCTGTAAAAACCACTGAAGTGTTCAGCACAACAGAAGCGGCAGCCTTGTATCAGTTTGATCTTATTGGCAATAATAAGGGTGGTGCGGTAATTTACTTAGCGGCAGGACCTTCCGTAATGTTATATAACACAAATGTGACCCGTCAAAATGTTACGAACTATAATTATTCCGGCAGTTTTCATGATTACATGTTCGATGCGCGGGCCGGTGTTGAAGTTCCATTCCTGTTGTTTTTAAAATTTTATGCTGAGGTGGAACTTGAACCAAAAATTGCAAGCGATTTCAAATCAAACAATGTAAACTACACTCCCAATGCCAGTTCGTTAATGGCTGCCACCATAGGGGTTAGGATACATATTTGATGTGTTTCCGAAGCCATATTTCTCATTATATCCAGCTAAATCTTTTTGTTGGCTTCAACAATTTGCTACCTTTATACCTTAGTTCCACAGTTTGAAACATAAAATTTTGAGCTATGAAAAGGTTATGTATCTCAGTTTGGCTTGCTTTCATTTTATTTTCATGCAAGGATACCCCAATTATTGGTGTTACTGTATCAAAATACAAGCCTGTATTAATTGCCAGGAGCAGTTTACCTTATTCAGTTTTTGTTCAGTCCCCTTCCAATATTTCAAACCCTGGCAAATACCTTGTCAACAACAATTATTTATATGTCGTTGAAAAATATAAGGGCGTCCATATTTTCAACAATACCGATCCTAAAAGCCCTCAGAATCTTGCCTTTGTAGCTGTTCCCGGCATTGAAACGATATCCATTTTGAATAATACGTTATATGTAGATAATTCGACAGACATTGTAGCCCTTGACCTTAGCAATCCAGCAAACCCAACGATTACTTCCAGAATACAGAATGTCTTACCTCAACCCGGACCACCAGATGGACTGCCTCTGGATTCACAGGTGAATCAAACTACATGGCCTCACAATTCAGTTGTTGTTAACTGGCTTAAAATACTCGGATGATATTGTTATGAGATATATCCTGATAATATTATTGACCACATACGTTGCGTGTTCCTCGGGCTGCAGAAAAAATATATATCCGGAAACACCTTTGCAATTTGATTCGTTGGATGAATCCGGAAGGGACCTTGCAAGGTTTACCATACTGGGGAATTATTTATGTGCCGTGAACGGGGGAGCCATAAAAGTTTATAATATCCAGGCTCCGGCAAATCCAATGCAAGTAGGTAATATGGGGCCTGGGGCAACTATTCTATCACTACGTACTCTCCATGATAGCCTACTTATTATTGGAACGCTTAACGGCACTTATTCACCTTATTCCTTAGGAGTTTATAGCTTTAAAAGTAATCAATCACTTCAGCTATTAGGCACACTTGACTCTTCCCAGGCTTATGATCCTTTTACTTACAGACAAAATTACCTTTTGACATCCGAGCATGCAGGTGCCAGTACTTCGTACTATGTGCCTTACAGTGAAATATCTGCGTATAATATTAAAAAACTGAACGCTCCTTTTTCCCCTGATTATAAAATCAGAAAAAACATCTATTTACCATCAGATTTATTTGCTGATGGGAATAACCTTTTTCTATGCGATAGCGGTTTAAAAGTATTTGATATCACAGATGTGTCAAAAATTAAGTTGAAAAAACATTTTAATATTGAAGCTCAGAATGTTTTGAGTAATAATGGGAATCTTACGGTACTTGGCAACTCTGGCCTTTTTCAATACCAATATGCGAGTGATACCATCAACTTATTGAGTAAAATTAATATCGTCCATACACCATGAACCAGCCCCCGCAGGTGCGAAATATAATAGTGATTTTCTTGATTTGCGTCCCGGCCTGGGTACACGGCTCAGCAAAAGGGGATAGTGCAACCTGGTGCATTTCATTTACCCCTCAGTATCTGTTGGTGAATTGCGCCAGAACTGATGTTGAAAAAAGGCTCTCCCGCAACAATTGGATTGACCTGGGAGAGGAATTTTACTTCGGTAATAACCTAAACTGGGATAATTCTGCCTTTGGGCCTACCTCAACTGCGAAGCGATATCATACGCCCATTGCAAACGATATTTTATCAGGTGCTGGAATTGTAGTTTCAGATAAAATTTTCCTTCGACCGCGATACAACGGATACAATGATTTTTATTTCAGTTATGGATTATCGTATTCACAAGAAAATATTGGTTTCCAGGATAATGGATGGACTACCTCCTATCAGTCAAATGGGGTCATATTTTATAATTACACCGTCACGAATGGTAACCTGAATATCAAAAATTATACCGGGTTTATGAACTTTGGAATCGCCACCGAAGCCGATGGCGTTTTTCACTTTAACATCAATATTGGCGGAGCATATCAATATACAAAGACTTCCGCATCAGGCTTGCCGGCAAGCGATAGGAACTACAATCGTAATATATTTGACTATGCGTATAATGGGCTCTACCCATTACTTACCTTTCAGTTTGCATTTTCCTTTTAAAAAAAATGGGGACCATTTTGTGATCCCCATCCTGTTTAATGTATAAACCTGGTCCTTCAAATCAAGGCCAGATACCCATCAGTTCATAAGAAACAGCTATTTTCTGGATACCGCTCACAAATGCTGCCGTACGGAGATCAGGGATATTTTTGCTGCGTTTGATCTCATTTACTTCATTAAAGGCAGAAACCATTGCTTCTTCAAGCCCGCTGCGCACGAGGTCAACTTCTTCTGCACCGTGAATGATCAATTGCCTTTGTGCAGGGCTCAGGCCTTTGCCTGTCTGGCTTTCTATAGCTTCTACAATCCTTCTGTAGTTCAATTCTTCAAGCCTCTTTCCCATACGTCCGAAACGTACGTGAGAAAGATTTTTCAACCACTCAAAGTATGATACAGTAACACCGCCTGAATTGAGGTATAAATCTGGAATAATAAGAATGTTACGTGCCAATAAAATTTCTTCTGCTTCTTTGGTTGTTGGCCCATTTGCACCCTCTGCAACCACTTTGGCTTTTATTTTACCGGCATTGCCAGCATGTATCTGGTTTTCCAATGCCGCGGGAATCAAAATATCGCAGGCAAGTTCTAAAACCTCGTTGCCGTGCTCATAATTTTTCGCCCCGGTATAATTCAATATAGAACCTGTTTCATTTCTGTGTTTAAAAACAGCTTCGGTATCAAGACCATTCTCATTATAGATACCACCTTCACGCTCTGCGATACCTACGATAATCCCTCCACCTTGCTGACAGAATAATGCGGAATGATAACCGACGTTACCAAGCCCTTGAACGATAAACCTTTTACCTTCGATTCCTGTAGAAAGCCCAAGTGAATCAGTAATCGATTTATCGCAAAGCGCTTCCCTGATACCGAAAAAGACACCAAGGCCAGTAGCTTCTTTACGGCCACGAATACCGCCTTGCCCAACAGGTTTGCCGGTAACACAAGCCAATGCGTCAGCTTCTTCATATTTAATAGCCGCATAAGTATCTGCGATCCATGCCATTTCACGCGGGCCAGTGCCATAATCAGGCGCTGGAACATCAATCCCGGGACCGATCAGGTTTTTCCTGATAAGCTCTGTGGTATATCTACGGGTTATTCTTTCAAGTTCATCAACCTTGTACAGGTTCGGGTTGATTCTAACCCCGCCTTTTGCACCACCAAATGGAACATCAACAACTGCGCATTTGAAAGTCATAAGGGTAGCCAGCGCCTTCACCTCATCCTCGTCAACTGTTTCAGCGAAGCGGATACCACCTTTGGTAGGCTGTTTGTGATGGCTGTGCTGAACACGGATGCCTTCGATTACTTCTATTTTGTCCCCTATTTTTACAGGGAATTTCATCTTATATACGCTATTAGATACTTTGATCTGCGTAAGGAGGCCTTCGCTCAATTTTGTGTACGAGGCAGCCTTGTCGAAATAGTAATGAACGTCGGCAAGGAACTTAGAGCCGTGACTTTCAACTGAATCCATAATTTATTTTTATTGTTGTTAAATTAGGCGGCAAAATTAGTCATTGTGCCGGAAAAATACAGGCTAAGGGTCATATTTTTGACTGATTCGTGTCAGTGCTCCCAAATGGCCGTTTTACAGAGAAATTATATACTATCTGTAAATGCCGGCTTCTTTGTGGGGGTATATTTTTTTATAAGCCTCGTTGACCATTTCAAACAATTTGGCCCTGAGCTTATCCATGTTGATATTTAATGCTGCAGAGATAAAAACGGCTTGTTCACCTTTTGACAAATAGGAGGATTCAAGGTATTTTACTTTGTCTTTTATATCTGAAATCATTTCATTTTCTTCACCCTTGATTAAATAGAGGTCCACTTTGTTATAAACCATTAAAGTTGGCTTATCACTGGCACCCAGTTCTTCAAGTGTTTTTTGTACTACCTGAACCTGGTTCTCGTATTGCGGGTGCGAAATGTCCACCACATGAACCAGGATATCCGATTCTTTTACTTCATCAAGGGTGGATTTAAAACTTTCAATAAGCGAATGCGGCAGTTTCCTGATAAAGCCCACCGTATCTGACAATAAAAAAGGAGTAGTTTCAATCACCACTTTGCGGACGGTTGTATCCAGCGTAGCAAACAACTTATTTTCAGCAAGCACGGTAGCATTGCTAAGCGAATTCATGATTGTGGACTTACCCGCATTGGTATAACCCACCAATGAAACCCTCACTTTTTCATCCCTGGATTTTCTACGAGTAATATTCTGCTTGTCAATTAGTTCTAGTTTGTCTCTGAGCAACCTTATTTTATCGCGCACTATCCGCCGGTCGGTTTCTATTTCCCTTTCGCCTGGTCCTTTCATCCCGATACCTCCCTTTTGCCTGCTCAAGTGACTCCACATTTTGGTAAGCCTTGGCAACATGTATTCGTATTGGGCAAGCTCTACCTGGGTTTTAGCCTGGGCAGTTTGCGCCCTGGTTGCAAATATGTCAAGGATAAGATTGTTGCGGTCTAATATCTTGCAATTCAGTACGTTTTCTATGTTCCTGATCTGGGCAGGCGTTAGCTCATCATCAAAAATAACCATATCAACCTCATGCTCAACTACATATTTTGCGACCTCATCCAGCTTTCCCGGACCAACGAAAAATTTAGGGTTTCTGGTAGGTAGGTTTTGTGTGAAGCGCTTTAAAGCAATGGCTCCTGCAGTTTGCGCCAGAAATTCCAGTTCATCGAGATGTTCATGCAAAGGTTAAATCAAAAAACAGTGCAATTTTACGCAAGTAAGCGGGATAAAATGCAAAATGGTAAGAAGTAAGAAGTGAAAAATTGAGAGAGTGTTAAGAAGTGAAAGGTAAGAAGTGAGTAGTG
>JABDEJ010000079.1 GCA_013287095.1 Bacteroidota bacterium
ATGACAGCCACGATTGCCTTAGGTTTTAAAGTAAGATATTTTAGCATATTTTATTACGTAAATTACTTGTAATTACCATCTTACAATTTATTTTTAAAGCTGGATCTATATTTCAACCCGTAAGATTTAATTATTTCTTTAATTGATGGATGGGTAAAATCTTCATACATTGCGTTATGTAAGTCTGGGTATAAAACTGGTGCACTTTAAATATTAATTGGCCATGAAACGATTCCCGTCCTTTATGTTAACCATTGCGGTATGCCTTTGGGGAACTTTTCATTCTTCAAAAGGCTATGCAGGAGGTACTGACACGATACCACCTGTGATAAAGCTTTATGGGCCATTGCATGACAGTGTTCCTATATATACTGTTTATACGGATCGCGGATATGAGGTTTCTGATACCTATTACCCAATCGTCAAGGTAGATACAAGTGGAACATTTGTATCTACCTTCAACGATAACTTTGCGAACAAGTTGGGTACTTATACCCTCATTTATACTGCTATAGATGGTTCCGGGAATAAAGCCAGTGCAACACGATATATAAAAGTTTATGAAAATATTCCTCCATCAACAGGTGTATTAAGATTAATTGGTCCTATGGATGTCAATATTTGTCGGTTTGGTGTCTATAAGGATCTGGGGTATGCTGTTGACACTCCTTATTATTCAAGTATTAAAGTTGATACCAGCGGATCTTTTTTTTCAAATGGCACATCTAAGACCGGATTATGTTATCTAACCTATACTGCGAAAGATACTTTTGGAAATAGCGTTTCAGTAACCAGGATGATAAATGTTGAGCCTTCAGGTTCCTATGGATGTAATTCATCAATCATAAATGTTTCAAGCGATCTTAAAGATATTAAGTTCTACCCAAACCCGGCATCAGATAATATTTTTATAGATGCAGGCGGCCAGGAAATATCAGGAATTCAGATTGTTGATGAACTCGGCAAACAGGTATTTTCACAAATATCCTATCAGAAAGGAATTATTGAAATCCCAGTATCCGGTTTAAGTTCTGGGATATATACTGTGATTATAAGTTCCGAAAACGGAACGGTTGTAAAGCAGGTTTTAAAAAATTAATCTTTTCATATTATTATGTTATTGTTCAAACCGCTCTTTAGAAATAAGGAGCGGTTTGCTGTTTAAAATATAAATTAAAAATCAAGCATAATCAAAAAAATGATTAAATTCGGTTTTTAATAATGTGGTTAAGATGCCATTAGCTTCACTCGCTAATAAATTGATTCCTTTTGTATTTGCAAGCTTGTTTCTAGGCCCAAGCATCTTATTTGGGCATTCATTGGGAAATTCTATTAATAAATTCAACACTTCTGGTACATTTTCCTTCAAAGAAAACAAGGGTCAGTTTAAAGACAGGGCTGGCAATAAAAGACCGGATATTCTATTTGTTGGTTCAAAAGGAAATTCTAAAGTTTTCCTGCGAAAAACGGGAATGTCTTATGTATTTAGTGAGCATCCCCATATTGTACCTCGCAAATACCGGTTTAATAAAATACTGACTCCTTCTGATACCCCCGGAACTGTTTATAAAGGATACAGGCTTGATGTTGAATTTTTAAATTCCAATTCGAATACCAAAATAATTACTGAAAACCCTGAAAGTAGTTATACCGATTATTATTTACCGGCCTGTCCCGACGGCTTATTAAATGTAAGGTCATATCAGAGAATAATTTATCAGGATATCTATCCAAATATTGACCTGGTTTTTTATACAAATGAAAATGGGTTGGAATATGATTTCAACATCAGAAAAGGGGGCAATCCCAATGATATTAAACTTAAATACAACGGAGCAGATAAACTAAGTCTCTCTGATGAAGGAAACTTAAATATTACATTCCCATTGGGAAATATTATAGAAAATGCGCCAAAAGTTTATGATGGAAATTTAAAACAGTTAAAGTCTTCATTCAGTATAAATTCTGAAAAGGAAACTGTTTCGTTTCATGTTCAGGGGTTTCGTAACCAGGCGATAACAATTGATCCATCAGTACAATGGAGTACATATATCGGTGGCAGTGGAGATGAATATCTCCCGACACTGGCCGTAGATAAGGATAGCAATGTGTATGGAGTGACCACTACAAATAGTCCTGATTTCCCAGTTACAACAGGGGCTTTCCAGGCCGCACTTGGAGACCCTAAAGCCACCAATCTTGGTATATTTAAATTCAGTTCCAGTGGCAAACTGCTTTGGAGTACTTACTATGGAGGCTCAGGCGATGACGCAGGTGGATTTAGTATAGGCTCATCTGGAAATAATGGCCCGGGCATCGCCGTGGATAGTCTTGATAATATTGTAGTTGTATCAGGAACAACAAGCAAAGATTTACCAGTGACCATCGGTGCATACCAAACAAGCTTTTTAGGTGAGGGAGATGCTCTTATTGCAAAATTTAATACCAATGGGAAACGCGTTTGGGCAACGTATTATGGTGATGCAAATAATGGGACAATTGGTGAAGTTGTGGCTATTGACCATGCCAATAATATTTACATAACGGGGCTGGTTGGAGGACCTGGGAATTTGAATGGGAGTAACCAAAAATATGGGTACACAATTACAAGTGCGGCTCCGGATAATGAAGAAACTTTCGTTACAAAATTCAATGCAGGTGGAACGCGTTCATGGTCATTGATATATGGGGGCAATAAGGGTATGGGTTCTGGGTATGATTTTCCTACTGACATCTGTGTTGACGATAGTAATAATGTAATTGTTGTTGGAAATTACTATTCATCGAATTTTCCTCTGTCACGAAATACGGGTTATTTCGTTGGAGTTGGAATGGGAATTCTTTATATTCTAAAATTTGATTCCAGTGGGACACGTAAGTGGGCCATTTCAGGAGGCACATTTGCAACCATGGTAAATGTCGCTGCCGATAAGCACAACAATATATATTTCACTGGGATTGGTATGGGGTTTCTGCCCTTAAAAGACCCATATCAACCTCTTTTTGGTGGAGGGAATACAGATGCGTTTTTGGCAAAATTGGATAATTCAGGGAATTTAATGTGGGGGACATATTTTGGTGGTTCAGGAACCGATGGCGGATTTGGGGTAACGGCAGATTCCAACGAAAATGTTTCAATTACTGGTATTACTTCCAGTACAGATTTCCCAATAAAGAATGCCATTCAAAGCACATACGGCGGGGGGGCTTATGATGGATTTGTTGCAAAGTTTGATGAATCTGGTGGACTTGTGTGGAGTACCTATTTAGGTGGAAATGGTCTCGATAATCCAACCGATATTGAAAGAGATTTGAGAGGAAACCTTTATTTAGGTGGTGTCAATTATAGCGGGGGCTATCCCGTTAAAAATGCGTTTCAGAATAATTCGAATGGAGGAGAAGAGGGTTTTATTACAAAAATACTTGACTGCACCAATCTTTATGCTAATGTTGCTGTTACGGCAAAGAATCCATGTGTAGGTGACACAGTGACTCTAACGGCAGATGGAGGGTTTAGTTCATACAAATGGAACAATGGAGAAACAACGCAAAGCATAAAGGTAACCAAATCTGGATCATATTCTGCCGTAATAGCCTTAAATGCAGGTTGCAATGGTTTGACACAAATAATAACATTAAATTTTACGAATCCACCAGCATCATCCATTCAGGCTGATGGCCCACTTAATTTCTGTCCTGGTGGTTCAGTGTCTCTTGAAGCAACTGGTGTTTATCCAAAATATTTATGGTCAACAGGTGATACCGCATATAAAATTGTCGTCAAAAATCCGGGGAAGTATATACTAACAACTTTTAATTCGGCGGGTTGCAGTGTTTCAGATTCTGTGAATGTCGCTTTTTCAAAACGACCATCACCAATAATCAAAGGATCAAATAATTTCTCTCTTTGCATCTCGGGCACAGTTGTGCTTGATGCCGGACCTGGGTACACTAAGTACAAATGGAATACGGGTGACACAGTTGAAAAAATTTCGGCAAACAAAATTGACAGTTTCCAGGTTACGGTTGACTCTGCTACTTATGCGTGTAGTGGAACTTCACCATGGGTACATACTTATAATATAAAGATCAATATCCAATCCAGCTTTTCACCTTATTTGTGTGGCGATAGTATAATTTTAGATGCGGGTGCTGGATTTGATAGTTATCTCTGGAATACAGGAGAAACTACGGAACGAATCACCGTAAAAAAAACAGGCAAATATCAGGTTACAGTCCATATTGCCAATGGGTGTTCCGATTCTTCTAAACCATTCGTTGTAACAATATTTCCAGCCCCGGCAAAGCCATTGATTACAAGTGATGGAGATACATTATTGACTGGTACTGGGAAAGGCTTTCACTACCAATGGTTTAAAAATGGGAATCCTTTGATTGGCGAAATTAAAAATAAATTGTACCCTGTACAAGCAGGAACTTACGCGGTTGAAATAACAGATAGCAACGGTTGTCTGATCAGTTCAGATTCTTTCGTCATTGCGAATCCTTATTTTAAAGTATATCCCAATCCTACAACCGCATTCCTGAATGTAGAAGCTGAGACCAATGAACCCGCTGATTATAAATATGAGCTTTTTGACATGCTCGGCAGAGTTCTGATCAAATATGATGATGGCGTTCATGCAGGCGCTTATAAAAAGACAATATCCCTTGAACCTTATGCGGCAGCTATGTATATACTCGTAGTAAAGGTTGGCAGTACAGTGTATACAAATAAGATCATGAAAGGCCAGAGATATTGAGTTGATTTTTTCCTAACCTATAAATTTCTAAAACCTTATAGATTGTTGGATGTTGTCATATTGCTTTTTATAATCTTTTTATTGACCTGTAACTAAAGCCATTCATTACCCGTTGAATCCTTATTTTTGCACTTTTAAAAGAATCTGATACATGATTACAGCCGCACCTGATCTCCAGGAACTGAACGAAAAAATTGCTGAAGCAAGCGCTTTTGCCGACGTGCTGACTGCTGAAATTGAAAAAAATATCATAGGGCAGAAAAGCATGCTCAACAGCCTTTTGATAGGTTTGCTTGCAAACGGGCATATCCTGCTGGAAGGTGTACCGGGGCTTGCTAAAACCCTTGCCATAAAAACGCTGGCATCTGCCATTCATGCCAAGTTCAATCGCATCCAGTTCACGCCAGACCTGCTGCCCGCCGACCTTGTAGGGACGATGGTTTACAACATGCCCATGAATAAGTTTGAGGTAAAAAAAGGGCCGATATTTTCTAACCTTATCCTCGCCGATGAAATAAACCGTGCTCCTGCAAAAGTACAGAGCGCGCTGCTCGAGGCGATGCAGGAAAGGCAGATAACCATTGGCGATCAAAGCTATAAGCTTGATGACCCGTTCCTGGTGCTTGCTACACAAAACCCTTTGGAACAGGAAGGTACGTATCCATTACCCGAAGCCCAGGTTGACAGGTTCCTGATGAAGATCATTATTACCTATCCAAGCCCTGAAGAAGAAAAACTGATCCTTCGCAAGGCGGTAAACAACGATTTTGTTGATATAAAACCTGTTGTAAAACCCGAAACAATCATCAAAGCAAGAGAAATGATGCGCCAGGTATATATGGATGAAAAGATAGAGCAATACATTGTGGACCTTGTATTTGCCAGCCGCACCCCTGAAAATTACCGCCTTTCAGATCTGAAGCCGTTTATTAACTATGGCGGCTCTCCAAGGGCAAGCATCAGTCTTGCACAATCTGCTAAGGCACTGGCATTTATCAAGCACCGCGGTTTTGTGATACCGGAAGACGTACGGGCAGTTGCGCAGAATGTGATGAGGCACCGCATTGGTCTTACATACGAAGCTGAAGCCGAAAACATTACACCCGAACACATCATCCAGGAGATATTGAACCATGTGGAAGTACCATGAAAAATTATTTGGGAATTTGAAAATTTGGGAATTTGAAAATTGGCTGACGCCTCCATGTTGCTGTCATTTCGACGATAGGAGAAATCTGCCCTACTCATTTGCAGATTAAATCATGAAAATAAAAAAGTCAGATGATGCTTTATCCGAGCTTTTCAAAAAAGTAAGGCGGGTAGAGATCAAAAGCAAACATGTAAGCCGCCAGCTTTTTTCTGGGGAATACCATAGCGCCTTTAAGGGGAAAGGTATGTCGTTTGCTGAAGTGCGTCCGTATCAATACGGCGATGATATCCGGTTTATCGAATGGAATGTAACAGCCAGGTATCGTGAACCTTATGTAAAAGTATTTGAGGAAGAAAGAGAACTTACCATTATCCTGATGATAGATATGAGCCGCTCTGATATTTTCGGGACGGTAAAAATGACGAAAAGAGAGCTGGTAACAGAACTTTCTGCAGTGCTTGCCATTTCGGCAAATACAAATAATGATAAAGTAGGTGCCATTTTTTTTACGTATAAAATAGAACGCTTTGTGCCAGCCCGCAAAGGGCGCAGCCATGTGTTGCGGATTATAAGGGAACTGATTGATTTCGAGCCGGAAAGCAAGGGCACTGATATTGCCGGGGCTTTGGATTTTATTTCAATGGCCGTGAAAAGAAAATCCATTGTTTTTTTGATATCCGATTTCCTGGACCTGAATTATGAAAAGGAACTCGGTATGGCTGCCCGTAAACATGACCTGATCGGTGTGCATATATATGACCAGGCTGAAATGGATCTGCCGGATGCCGGACTAGTCCTTGTCAAAAATCCTGAAACGGGTGACACCAACTGGATGGACACCTCATCAACCAGGACCAAAGCGGCTTATAAAGCTGCCTTCATTCGCAAAAAGCGTTATTTTGAACAGGCATTTCAAAAAACCGGGGCTGATAGTATGGAGGTCCGAACAGATCAGCCTTATTTGCCGGTTTTACATGAATTATTTAAAAAGCGGGGATAGAAATATATGAATGGCATCTCAAAATGCTTTGGATTGATCGTTTCATTATTTCTGTTTAATGTATTGACCGCCAATGCCCAGGAAATATCAGCGGAATCTTTCGCGAAAGTCAAGGATTATCTTGTCGGTGACCGGATCAATGTAACCTTGATCGTAAAACGTCCTGAAAATTTTTCCGTGGAATGGAAAAGACAAAACCCCGATCCAACCAGGCTTGAACTGGTGGATAGTATCGTAAAAGATTCTGCAAAGGAAAATGGTTTTGAAAAGATAGATATCCTCCTTCCCATGGCAGGATTTGATTCAGGTACCGCTGTCTATCCAGCCCAGCTTTTTGTATTTCGCAAACATGGTGACACATCATCATTTACACTTAAAACCAAGCCCATTACTTTTCATATTAGTTCAATAACTGTTGACTTGAAGAAGGATATAAAACCCATTGTTGACCCAATTGAACCAGGTCCTGACTGGAAAATTATTATTTTATATATTATTGCAGGACTGGTTGTTATAGCCTTATTGGTTGTTGGATACCTGCTTTGGAAAAAGTACAAAATGCGACCCAAAGAACCCGAGATAGCACAACCCCAAATAAAAAGACCATCCTGGGAATTGGCAGTAGAGCGCCTGGCCCAGCTACAAAAGGATGATCTGCCCGCAAAAGGCCAGGTAAAAGAATATTATATAAGCCTTTCCCATATTTTAAAAGAGTTCGTTTCGGACAGATTGAGTATTGATGCATTGGAGCTTACCACTGATGAATTGACTGACATATTTAAAGTTAGAATGATAGATGGCGCAGCTAAAGAAATGCTGTTAAATGTTCTTGAACTTTCAGATTCAGTGAAGTTTGCAAAATATATTCCGGATACATCAGACCATGATAAATCTATGAAAATGGCTTATGCATTTGTAGAAGCAATGCGGGATGAGGTGTAGGTATTGTAATTTTATACAAAATCTTCTTAAATTTACCCCTTTCAACGATTAAGATTATGAAAACGATACTACTATACATTGCATTTGTATGTTTCAGCATGTCAATATACGCCAAACCGGTTGATGAGGCTACTGCGAACAAAACAGGCCTAAATTTCCTGATTAACAATACAAAAAATGCATTCAAGACTAATTATACGCTATATCTTGCATACAAATCTACATCTAACTCAAACGGGTCAGGTACAGTATATTATTATGTATTTAATGCCGACCATGGATTTGTAATGGTTGCCGGAGACGACCAGGCTATGCCCATCCTCGGTTATTCTGATGAAGGAACTTTTAGTTCTTCAAATATCCCTGTTCATGTGGCCGAATGGCTCAATGGTTATAACAGCCAGATGAAACTTATTATTGAAAATAATATTGCTGCCACCCCTGAAATCAGCGGGAAGTGGAATGCCCTCATTAATAACAGCGAAGCAGCGCCGCAACAGACAACCTCAGGCACACCTTTAACTACCTCTCTTTGGAACCAGTTGCCTTATTATAATGATCTATGTCCCTATGATAATGGTGCCCAGAGACATGCTGTAACAGGCTGTGTGGCAACGGCTATGGCACAGGTGATGAAATTCTGGGCTTATCCTGCAACAGGTATCGGGCACCATTCTTACAGCGATCCAACGTATGGAACTCAGACTGCCAACTTTGATGGAACCAACTTTGTATGGTCAGGGATGCCGAATAGCATAAATAGTGCCAACACATCCATCGCAACTGTGATGTACGAATGCGGGGTTAGTGTGAATATGACCTATGGTGTTGAAGAAAGTGATGCTTATGTATTGGCTTCTCAAAGTCCGGGACCAAACTGCGCTGAAAATGCACTTAAAACTTATTTCGGTTACGACCCGACCTTGCACGGGGTACTCAGGTCAAATTACAGCGATGCTGCCTGGACCAATGCAATGGAAGCAGAAATAGATGCCGGAAGGCCTGTGATCTATACCGGTACAGGTAATGGTGGTGGGCACTGCTTTATTTGTGATGGTTACGACAACAATAATAACCTGCATTTCAACTGGGGATGGGGTGGTATTTATAACGGGTATTTTCCAATAAACGGACTAAACCCTGGTACTGGCGGGGCAGGTTCAGGCAGTGGTACTTTCAATAGTGACCAGCAGGCGATCATAGGTATTAAGCCATCTGCGGCACTCCAATCGTACCATATAGGATTAAACAGTAATATCAATCTTTCAGCTACCTCCGTTCAGTACCAGGATAGCTTTTCTCTGAGTGTAAGTTTCGTTAATCTGTTAAGCGCTTCTCATAATTTTAGCGGTGATTTTGCCGCTAATATTTTTGACAGTACTGGTAACCTGGTTGATTCTGTTATAGTTACTCCAAATACACTTAATGTAGGACAGACTTCTTCTCCAATCAAATTCACAGACTTAGGTAACGCCTCTTTATTACCTGGTACTTATATCATCCAGATGTATTTAAGGCCAAGTGGGGGCAATTGGACAATAATTGCAGATAATGTTTATACAAACAGTGCTAAGATCAAGGTATTTTGGGCAAACACTTTAGAACTGTCAGCTCCCATCACCGTTACGCCGGCTACACCAATGCAGACCAAATCCATTTCTGTTCATCTGAATGTCGCCAATACAAGTGCATCACAGTTCAACGGTTATTTTTATGCATATCTATATAACCTGAATGGTACCGCGGATTTCCTGATCCAAAGAGATACAGGGAATTTAAATCCGAATTCAAGTTTTTCAAGTGGATTGACTTTTGCCAATTCAACCGATACCGTATCACCGGGGACTTATTTGCTGGTCATTTATTATTCCCCTGATGGACATCAGTTCAACTTGATGGGCTCTACGAGTTATGGGAATCCTATAAGAGTTACCATAGCTGCACCACCTTTGCCGCCAGACCAATACGAACCTGATAATGAGATAGATTCTGCGTATGATATGACGCCGAATTTCGCCATGGATTCAGCAGAAGTGAAAACGGTTGGGGCCAATATAAATTCGGGTTCTGACGTGGATT
>JABDEJ010000080.1 GCA_013287095.1 Bacteroidota bacterium
TAAATTGAAAATCTTGAATAGCCTGATAGGTTTGCTGTATTGCCTGCAAAATTACTAAAATTGACCATATTCTGATTATTATGTTTTACTAACACCTAATGACTAACGACTTATACATTATTTCTCAACCAAACCTGCCCGTTATATAGTTCTGCGTGCGTATTTCCTTTGGCTTTGTGAAAATGTTCTGTGTTTCGTCGTATTCAACAAGGTCGCCAAGATAGAAGAAAGCGGTTTTATCGCTCACCCTTGATGCCTGCTGCATGTTGTGGGTTACGATAACGATGGTATAGTAGTTTTTAAGATCAAGCAAAAGTTCTTCAATGTTATGGGTAGATATAGGGTCAAGGGCAGAGGTAGGTTCATCCAGAAGTAATATTTCAGGCTTCATGGCAATGGCCCTTGAAATGCATAGACGCTGCTGTTGGCCGCCGGAAAGAAAAGTACCGCGGCGGTGAAGCGAATCTTTTACCTCGAATAACAATCTTGCCCTGGAGGTATTGCACAACGAAAGGCGTGTGAATGGCTATGAACTCCTAATTGACAGCGAATGCGAGAATATTATTGCCCTGTTAAATCCTGTCGCTATTGATCTGCGCTTTTTACTGGCCACTTTAAAGATCAATTATCACCTGGAACGGATCGCAGACAATACCAAGAATATAGCACAGAATGTTGTGGATATGCACCCAAAATGGGACGAAGCCCTTCTCAACAAGCTTGAGATTGCTAAAGCATTTGACGTGGCTGAAAGCATGCTAAATGATGTTATTGATTCTTTTGAAAAAGAAGATACATCAAAAGCCAATAAAGTATTTGAGAAAGATAAGATCATTGATGCAATAACCGACCGTTGCCTGCCCATTATCGCGGAGTATCTTAAAGGAAGCAGCGAAGACGTTGGCAGGGATATTTATCTCCTCCTGATCCAGAAAAAACTGGAACGAATTGGTGACCTTGTCAAAAACATCGCAGAAGAAATCATCTTCTACATAGAGGCCAAGATCCTCAAGCACCACGCTAAGTCAGAGATTTAGAATTTGTGATTTGAAATTTGAAATTTGGTTTGCAACGAAGACAGATTGAAGCTGTTTTCAACCTTGAGCAGCTACTGGCGGACGTACTGAAATCCCAAAATTCCCTTCCTTCCTGAGAATATGTATAACTTGCCTCGCCTTGTCGGCAGTTTAGTCGTCTTATATGTTAATTCATAATCGAAATAAACTTTAGGAACTATGAAAATGAAATCCTTTTTAGCTCTTGCTACCCTTTGCTTTTCATTTATTTTCGGACTTAGTTTTAGCTCAAATGCCCAAACCCGTCCACTAAAATCCAGATCATCCTCAAGCCGGCCATTCAGCCGGATAGATACTTTAGAGAGGAAAGGGGTCTTTATCAGTTATCCCACAAACTTTATTGCTTCGACCTTGAAAGTTGGGTACGAATTCAAAGTGGCTAATAGCAAAGGACTGAAATTGATAGGTACACTTGGCTCTGCTGAAAATAATTCTGATTGGTATCAATTAAACAAATTTACCGAGATTGGTATGGAAGCGCAGTTAAGGTTTTACGTCCTTAAGGAGAAACCAACCTTAAATGGTTTCTATCTGGCACCGTATGCCTCATATAAATCCATGTCTTACTCCGGGAATTTAATCACATACAACTCGAATACGGGATCATATACTACTGAACAAAACGCGACAGTTTCAGATATTGCTGTAGGATATATAATTGGTTATCAATGGATATTTAATTCAACCTTTACCATTGATGCTTTTATCGGGGGTGGGTATAACAGCATTTCAGGAGATAACACACAAGGAACACTGGGTAGTGATATTTACGCGTACCGCAACGGTATAGGCATTCACACCGGGTTGGGAATTGGCATTGCGTTTTAAATCTTTTAAGTAGTTGGTAGAAGACGTTTTTTCAGATGAATATTTTATGCGCTCGGCACTAAGGCTGGCAGGCGATGCGTATGCCGAAGATGAAATACCAATTGGCGCCGTTATCGTTGCCGGAGGTGAAAAAATAATCGGGAAAGGTTACAATCAGACAGAAAAACTAAATGACGTAACCGCGCATGCCGAAATACTGGCCCTCACTGCTGCCTGTAATCATTTAGGTGCTAAATACCTTACCGATTGTGCCATATACGTCACGGTAGAGCCATGCCCCATGTGTGCGGCTGCACTGGCCTGGGCACAGATACCTGTGGTTGTGTATGGTACCAAAGATCCTAAAAAAGGATATTCAAAATATAAACCTTCACTGCTCCATCCTAAAACCCAGGTAAAAAGCGGAATACTTGCTGATGATTGCGCAGCTATTATGAAGAAGTTTTTTAAAGAAAAAAGGTAATCAACTATTTCACTTTATGGTGTGGAAAATTAGGGCTTAATGGATTGGCCATAATCGTATGGGAAAGGGGATGAAGAACAAGGTCCATATCTTCCATTGGAACTGCGCCTAATAAAGGTTCGCCGCCCAGCACGAGCGCACCAACATAACATACCCTATTATTCCACTCCACTTTGATTGGGCCTACATAAGGAACTTTAAAACTCCTTCCATTTGCTGTACTTATTTCGCGCTGGTTGTTAGGCTCATCTTCAGGTTCGAGCTGAAACCGGTAATGATCAGGAATACATAGCATAGCCGCTCCTGAATCAACAAGCGCTCTTGCTTCAATTGGTTTCAAACCTGGTTTAAGAGGATTACTTAAAAAAAGAGTAGTATATGTAGGCATTACAATTTTTTTAAAACCTTCTCTATCCTTTTAATTTTAGATTCCTGTTCAATGTCTTTCAGCCTTTCTTGCAGCATTTTTCGATAGGTTTCTTTGTCTTTGACTGCTACAACCGAGGCGGTGATTTCAGCGTACATCGGTAATTGGTTCACAGGACTTTTCAGTAATTGCTCCAGGATAAGTGCCGTGCTATCTTCATAATATTTCTGATGCTTTGCAAGGGCCGCCAATATGTAGATCGTATGGTCCCTTGCTATCACAGAGCCGCTATTATCCGCTGTATCCATAATGACCGTGAGATGCTTATATATCTCATCAGGAACCAGGCCTGCTATGGCACTGATAGCTGTCATTGCCCCCCAAATCATCCGACCTTGTTTGCTATTGAGTTGGTTGATAAAATCCTTTGCATATCCTGAAATCATTTCAGGTTTTTTGGTTCCAATTTCATATAGGGTTTTGATGCAGTCAAAGGCGATACTTTTATTTTTATTATTCAGATTATCAACCAGTTCTTCGATTCCTTCCTTATTATTGGTAGCAACGATCTTATGAGCCAGTTCTATATTTGGAACCTCATCTTTATGGCCAAGTGATACTGCGAGTTGATCAATGATTGACGACATGGAGTATTGATTTTTTGAGGCAAATTAGGGAAACTCAATCATTAAAACCTGCTAAGATTAATTAAGATTTTTTAACTTGCCTGCCGTTAAACTATATGATTCAATGCTTCACATAACCTTTAAAACGAATATTGTGATGAAAAATTTACGACTATTATTTTGCGTGTTATTGGCAATTTCATTTGCGAATAGCGTCTTTGCTGGTTCTCCGTTTACGAAAGTAACCACTGTTGGATCAAAAGGACGCACAGGTGCCATCATGTTTGCCATCGGCCCGGATTTTTACATGGGAGGCGGTATTGGCTTTAAAGATTTCTGGGTATATCATTCCGATTCCAACACGATTAGAAAACTGCCGGATATTCCAGGCGATGATACTTCCCGGACCCTGGCTGTTGGGTTCTCTATAGGAAACAAGGGTTATGTTGGGCTTGGTTATGACGGTAGTGGAAAACTAATATTGAAAAATGACCTTTGGCAATTTGATCCAGCTACTACAACGTGGACCCAAAAAGCAAATTTCATTGGAAATGCATGTGAAGCTTCATTTGTTTTTGTTGTCGGGAATGTCGCATATATAGGAGGTGGCTCTAACACTTTAGCATTATACGATAGTTTCTATTCATATAACTCATTGATTGATAAATGGAAACCACTCGGTACCGTTCCGATGGGCAATTCTGTTTTCCAGGCAGCTTTTACGGTCAATTATAGCGGCTATATTAGTACTGGCCAGGTTGGTGGATTTGGAACAGAAACAACTGCCACCTACCAATATGACACTACAAGCAATACGTGGAACCAGAAAGCAGATTTTCCGGGTGGTGCAAGACAGAGTACGACTGCCATGGTTGTGGGCAATATGGCTTATGTAGGACTGGGGCAAACTGCATATACAAACGCTTATAATGATTTCTATTCTTATGATCCCGCTTTGGACCAGTGGGCAAAGATTAATTCGTTTCCGGGAGGTGCGAGATTTGAGTCCTGTGCAGCATCAAATGGCACAGAGGCTTATTTTGCTTTTGGGTTAGACCTGTCCTCTAATATTTATAATGATCTATGGAGATTTGATGCACCATTGGTAACGGGCATTGAACCTATAAAATCTTCAATTGCACATATAAGTATCTATCCGGATCCCGCGGCAGGATATTTATATCTTTCTGTTAATAACGATATACGATTCAACTCATTATCAATAAGAGATGTAAAAGGAAAAATACTGAAAACGATTTATCCTGATGCTTCCCCGGGTCAGTTAAAAATTGATATTTCAGGATTTGCGCAAGGAGTTTATTTTGTAAATGTTAATACAGGACAGGCAATAGAGTCAAGGAAATTTATTGTCTATTAACTCAGGTCTTTGATTAACATATCTCAGGATTGATAAAAAATTGGAGAATTTTTCGATTCTTGAAATTCCCAAATTTTCCTATGTGGTCTTTCGATAATTAATAATTGCCCAGGTATTTAAGACCAGTCCCATAGTAATGAGGATGGTAAACTGGTATGCAACATCATGGAAATGGCTGCCTTTGAGAACGATCATCCGCATTACCTCGATAAAATAGCTTAGAGGGATAAACCTTGTAATGATCTGTGCCCAGTGCGGCATGCTGTCTATGGAAGTAAAGAGCCCGCTCATCAGGTTGAAAATGATCAGGAAAAAGAAGGTTAAAGATTGAGCCTGTACCTGCGTTTCGGAATAAGTGGAAATGAGCAGGCCAAAACCAACAAGTGTGATCAGATAGATTAATGCAAAGAGGTATAACAATAGCATGCTTCCCACGGGGATGATACCATAAACAACCACGGCGATAATCATCCCTAAAGTAAACACAACCAACCCCATAATGATAAACGGGACTAATTTGCCCATGATAAAAATATGTTTTTTAATGGGAGTTACATTGATCTGTTCAATGGTACCTATTTCTTTTTCTTTCACAATGTTGAAGGCAGACAAGTTGCCCCCGATAAGGGTTAATAATAATACCAGTATTCCAGGTACCATAAATACTGCGTAAACAAGATTCGGGTTGTACCAATTTGACGATACTATGTCAATGGTTGGTAATTCATTGAAACGCGAAGGAGGCAGCCATCTCATTCTTATTTCTTTATTGAAATCCATAAGGATACTGCTGAGATAACCATTGCCAATAATAGCCTTGGTGCCGTTAATCGCATTAACAGCTACCAGTAGATCCTGGCTGTTGTTGCGTATCAGTTTTTGTTCGAAATCAACCGGTATCTCAAGAACAATATCTGCTTTGTCTTTTTCAATAAGTTCATATCCCTTGTTATAATCATTATGATATCCAACTAGTTTGAAATATCCTGAAGAAGTGATTTTATTTACTAATTGTTGTGAAACTGTTGAATGGTCATAATCTTCTATTGCGATATTGATATTTTTAATTTCATAATCAGCTGCACGGGGCAATACCAATAATTGTATGACCGGCATAATTAATATAATCCGAAGCATACCCGGATCCCGGAAAATCTGCCGGAATTCTTTCCTTAACAAAAACATTAATGTCCTCATTGCAAACGGATTTTAAAATTTCTAAGACTAACAGTTAAAAAAAACAGCGTCATCCCTGTCAGTACCAAAGTTTCCTTCCATATATATTTTATTCCCAACCCTTTGAGCATAATGGATTTAATAATGATATAAAACCATTTGGCAGGTACGATATTAGATAAGATTCTAAGGAACAGCGGCATGTTTTCAATAGGGAATAAATATCCACTCAATAACATTGTAGGAAGCATGGTAAGCAGAAAAGAAGTATTCATTGCCGTTTGTTGCGTATCAGTGAGCGTTGAAATCAACAATCCCAAGGACAGTGCGCAGGTAATAAATATCAGGCTTTCACCATATAACAGGAGCAGATTGCCTTTGAATGGCAGATCAAGCAAATAAACACTCAGCAAAAGAATAATGGTCAGATTGATCAGGGAAACAACGATATAAGGAACCATCTTGGAAAAAATGACCAGGAAAGGATTAAAAGGCGAGACTAATAAAACCTCAAGTGTACCCATTTCCTTTTCACGTACAATAGACACGGATGTCATTAACACACAAATAAGTAGAAGAACCATTGCTACGACTCCGGGCACAAAATTAGGTGCACCTGCAAGCTCCGGATTGTACAGCATTCTTTGTTGGGTGAGAATGGTGTATGGAGCGCCACCATCCTGCCACAACTGTCCCTGATAATCATTGATAATCGAAGTCATATAATTGGTGAGGGTAGTTGCTGTGTTAGGGTCACTTGCATCTGCAATGATCTGAACCTGGGCAGTATGCAAATGCTGGAGGTCATTGTCGAACCCTTTAGGAATGACTAATGCCAATTTTACTTTACCTGTCTTAAACGCAGCATCCATTTGGTCAGGATTCATAAATATCTGTCCGACGTTAAAATACTTGCTTGCCCTGATCTCGTAGATCAATTTCTGCGATGCATTGTCCATCGCATTATCAACGATAACAATGTTGGAATTTTTTATTTCATTTGTCAGTGCAAAACCAAACAAAACAATTTGTGCAATCGGTACCCCAAAGAGCATCAACAAGCTCTTCGGATCCCGGAGTACATGATAGAACTCCTTTTTGATAAAATTGATAAACTGTTTCATTGTATATTCATCTTATAAACCTTATAGGTTTTGGAAACCTATAAGGTTTTAATTATTCTTATTTAATCCCCCGATCTTGTAGCATTTCGCGCCAGTTGAAAAAACACTTCATTCATATCTTTTGCGTTATAAGTTTTCTTCAAACCTGATGGTGTATCCAGAGCCGATATTTTCCCGTCAACCATGATGCTCACCCTGTCGCAATATTCGGCTTCATCCAGATAATGGGTTGTTACAAAAATGGTAATGCCTTTATCGGCACCCTCATAGATTAATTCCCAGAATTGTTTCCGGTTTGCAGGATCAACTCCGCCGGTTGGTTCATCTAAAAATACAATCTTCGGTTCGTGAATAATGGCCACCGAAAAAGCCAGTTTCTGCTTCCACCCTAATGGCAATCCCCTGACGAGTTTATTTGCCTCTGCCTTGAGGTCGAGCATGTCAATCAATTCTGCTCCTTTATCCTTGATCTGCTTATTGCTGAGTCCATATATGCCTCCATAAAATTCAATATTCTCTTTAATGGTAAGGTCTTCATATAAAGAGAATTTCTGGCTCATATAACCAATGTTTTTCTTGATTTTTTCAGGGTATCGGAAAACATCGAACCCTGCTACGCTCGCTTCTCCCGAGGTCGGTTTAGAAAGGCCGCAAAGCATTCGCATGGCAGTAGTTTTGCCGGCGCCATTGGCTCCGAGAAAACCAAATATTTCCCCTTTGGCCACATCGAAACTAATGGCATCCACGGCGATGAAATTCCCAAAGCGTTTGGTTAATTTGTCTGCTTTTATAACCAGTTCTTTATCCATGGATTTCGGTTTTGGTAAGGCTCAAAAAAACAATCTTCAATATTTGGAATGGTGGAAGTTATTTCAATCTGCTTACACCCTTTATTCTCAAGAAATCCTTTCAGGCCGCCGATAATCTCAGTATCTGATTTTTCGTTTTTCTTAAAACTGATATGTATGGATTCTCCTGAAGCATAAGAACCTACGGCTTCGGTATATGCCATTGTATCCTTTAGCAATTTATGTTTGTTATCTCCTTTTAGCTCAAAAAGTTTTTCAGGATATGAACTGATAATATTGCCTGGTGTGTCCATGCTTAGTATTTTACCATTTTGCATTAAGGCTATGCGGTCGCAGTGTCCTACCTCATCCATATATGCTGTCGAGACAAGTATAGTAATTCCCTGTTTTTTAAGGCGTTTCAGCATTTCCCAGAATTCAAATCTTGATACTGCATCTACACCGGTTGTAGGTTCATCTAAAAACAATACGGAGGGCTTGTGAATGAGCGCACAACATAGTGCCAATTTCTGTTTCATCCCACCGGAAAGCTGGCCCGCATGGCGGTCTTTGAAAGGTTCTAATCGGACATATATGTCTTTGATCAATTCGTAATTCTCTTTGATACTCGTATTGAAAAGAGAAGCAAAAAAATTCAGGTTTTCTTCAACTGATAAATCCTGGTACAATGAAAACCTTCCTGGCATATACCCAACCATGCCACGAATGGCTTTGTATTCTTTTACAACATCTTTTCCACAAACAGTCGCCGTTCCTTTATCCGGCAACAAAAGCGTTGTTAGTATCCTGAAAATGCTTGTCTTACCCGCTCCATCCGGCCCAATCAACCCAAACATTTCACTGTCATTTACGGACAATGAAACATCATCTACCGCAAGTACTTTTCCCTTTTCGTAGGTCTTGGTAATATTTTCGAGGGTGATGGGAAACATGGAGAAGTTATTGAGTTATTGAGTTGTAGAGTTGTTGGAAATTCCTAATTCTTAATTCGTAATTGATTACAGTTTCACTTCCCCGTACATTCCGATTTTCAAAAAGCCATCATTTACTACGCGAACTTTGATGGCATAAACCAGGTCGGCTCTTTCATCTTTGGTCTGGATGGTTTTTGGCGTAAACTCTGCCTTATCTGATATCCAATAGATTGTACCGGTATAATTGCGATAATCCTTATCACCTTTGTCTACGCGAACTTTTACAGACTGGTTCAATTTTGCCTGCGATAATTGGGATCCTGTGAGATATGCACGGAGGATCAATGTATCCGTCTCAGCAATCTTGTACAAAGCTTTTCCCGGCTCAGCTACTTCATGGTCTTCTGCATATTTGGTGAAAACGGTTCCATGGATTGGATTGATGATTTTACATTTTGAAAGCTGGTCATTCATCTGGCCGATCTGCCGTGATAGCGGAGCCACATCGCGGCTAATTGTTTCAGATGTTTTTCCCAGGGAAGAAAGCTGTGCATCAATCTGGTTGTTAATTACTTCCACTTGATTATTAGCGTCATCAAGCTGTTGTTGTGTGGCAGCGCTTGCATTGAAAAGTTTCTGCATACGCATCTGGTTTACTTTAGCCAGGGAAAGTTGAGCCCGCAATGAGGATACCTGTACCGGAATGTTTGGTATCTGGCTCACTGTGGCATCAATCTGCGCCCTGAGCTGCTGCTTTTTCAGGTATAATTGCACACTGTCAATGTAACCCACAAATTGATTCGGTTGTAGCGTCATGCCTTCTTCGACATTAAACTCCATAATGGTTCCGGATGCCTCGGTGGAAACGATGGTTTCTGTGGATTCAAATGCACCCGAAGCATCGTAATCATTGCTGTGATTCTGGCAGGCGATCAATCCGGCCATGATAGGGATGAAATAGAATATTTTTTTCATTTGTTTGTACTGTATATTCGTTTAGTTTCCACTGGTATTCTGATAGTTATATATGGCCTGTATTAATTGCACCTGGTGCACCAA
>JABDEJ010000081.1:0-119 GCA_013287095.1 Bacteroidota bacterium
AAGTAAGCGAAGCAGAAATGCTTGAAGCGATAAAATTTGCGCATGAAGCCATCAAAAAGCAATGTGCCAGCCAGCTTGAACTGCAGGCCAAATGCGGAAAACCAAAATTTGAGGTAGAA
>JABDEJ010000081.1:207-9671 GCA_013287095.1 Bacteroidota bacterium
TTTGAAAGCCTTCCTGAAGACAGCGAAGTTGATAAAGACATGACCAAAAAGTATTTCAGCAAGCTCAAAAAGGAGCAGATCCGGAATATGGTCCTTGACGAACGTCGCAGGCTTGACGGCAGAAAACTGAATGAAATACGTGGTATATGGTGTGAAACCGATGTGTTGCCTACTGTACATGGATCAGCATTGTTCCAGCGTGGGGAAACCCAGGCCTTGGCGAGCATTACCCTCGGTACCAAGCTTGATGAGCAGATGATTGATGGCGCACTCTACCAGGGATATTCGAAATTCCTGCTTCATTATAACTTCCCGGGCTTTTCAACGGGTGAAGTAAAACCAAACCGTGCACCAGCTCGTCGTGAAGTGGGGCATGGAAACCTGGCTCTAAGGGCTTTAAAACCCGTTATGCCTGATATTGACGTGAACCCTTATACGGTAAGGATCACTTCTGATGTATTGGAATCGAACGGTTCGTCATCTATGGCAACGGTTTGTGCAGGTACATTGGCAATGTTGGATGCAGGGATCAAACTGAAAAAATCAGTTTCCGGTATCGCCATGGGACTTATTTCAGGTGAAAACGGTAAATATGCCATTCTTTCAGATATTTTGGGTGATGAAGATCACCTGGGCGATATGGATTTCAAGGTTACTGGTACATCTGATGGTATTACTGCCTGCCAGATGGACCTTAAGGTTGATGGATTGAGCTATGCTGTGGTTGAAGAAGCGCTTGAACAAGCCAGGCAAGGCCGTTTGCACATCCTTGGCATCATGAATGAAGTGCAGCCAAATGCACGTGAAGATTACAAATCATTTGTACCAAGAATTGAAAGGTTTACCGTTGAAAAAGAATTCATCGGGGCTATTATCGGTACCGGTGGTAAGGTTATACAGGCTATCCAGAGAGAAACAGGCACCGTTATTTCTATTGACGAGGTAGATAACATGGGCGTGGTTGAAGTTTCTTCTCCTGATAAAACGGCTATGGAAGCTGCTATCAACTGGATCAAAGGCATCATTACCGTTCCTGAAGCAGGCACAGACTATGAAGGGACTGTAAAATCTATTCAGGATTTCGGGGCTTTCGTTGAATTCTTACCTGGAAAAGAGGGGCTTCTACATATATCAGAAATAAGCTATGACCGCCTGCCAAGTATGGAAGGGGTATTTCAGCCGGGCGATAAAGTAAAAGTAAAACTGCTTGAAGTGGATCAAAAGACAGGCAAATTCAGGCTATCTGCCAAAGCTTTGCTCCCAAAACCTGAAGGTTATGTAGAACGCGAACGCGCACCAAGAAGCAACGACCGCGGCGGAAGGCGTGATGACCGTGGCCCGAGAAGAGACGATAGAGGCGGCCGCGACAACCGCGGTGGAGGATACAATGACCGACGTGACGATCGTGGCCATGACAACCGCAATGGCGGTAATAATAACGACCGCAATCATAATGATGGCCCACGCAGGGAAGATAACAATGCCCCTCGTGAGAATGCGCAGAATCATGACGATCGCCCACAGCACAATAATGGCGGTGGACAGCCTGCCTCGTCGGCAGACAGGGAGTAGGATTTAAGGTTTGTTTATTGTCTTTTGATGAACTGGTAGGTGGTTTGGGAAATTTTAATGAATTTTGCCATGTTTGATTGGCCCATCATTAAATTTAACAACCACATTGTCGCATCTCATAGCACCTTCCATTCTTTCCGCTGATTTTGCCAACCTTGGCAGAGATGTAGAAATGATCAACCGAAGTGAAGCCGACTGGTTTCATGTGGATGTCATGGATGGCGTATTTGTTCCAAACATTTCATTTGGTTTTCCCGTTATCAAAGCGATAAAAAAGCTTGCGAAAAAACCATTAGATGTCCATTTGATGATTGTACAGCCTGAACGCTATATTAAAGAATTTAAAGAAGCAGGTGCCGATATCCTTACAGTTCAATACGAAGCCTGTACCCACCTGCATCGCATCATTCACCAGATCAAAGAAGAGGGGATGAAGGCGGGAGTATCGCTCAACCCGCATACTCCAGTAACATTATTGCAGGATGTGATTCAGGATTTGGATCTTGTATTAATCATGTCGGTAAATCCGGGATTTGGCGGGCAAAAATTCATTGTACATTCCTTGACCAAGCTCAGGGAAACCCAAGAACTCATTTCGAAATCAGGTTCAAATGCCCTGATAGAAATAGATGGGGGCGTTAGTCTGGACAATGCATCAGATATAATCAGGGCAGGAGCGCATGTCCTTGTAGCAGGAAACGCAGTGTTTAGTACACCAGATCCAGAGGAGACGATAAAGAAGTTTAAGGGGATATGAAAACTATACATGTTAGATTTTGGTTAAAAAAATTATTGATCATAATAAAATGCCAACATTAAAAGAATATAAGGCCCCATATATCATTCAATTTGATAAGTTGGGAGATCCCTCAAGTGGCTATATTTCTGTGGGCCAAAACGACAAACTTCCTTTTGAAGTAAAACGTGTATTCTGGACATATTATACACCTGAAAGTGTTGTCAGAGGGAGACATGCGCATCATTTTACAGAGCAAATATTGATTGCTGCTTCAGGAAGGATTGTAGTTACTACAGAACAAGCCAACGGCAAAGTCGAATTCTTTGTACTGGATAACCCAAGCATGGGAATATATCTGCCGCCGAATGTCTGGCATACGATGCAGTATTCACATACTTCCACACAGCTTGTACTTGCTTCAACCTTATTTGATGAAAAGGACTATATCAGGGATCATAATGGATTTAAAAAGGTATGGCATAATTGATTAATCGAATAAATTCATGAATAAATTGGTATTTGTAACCGGTGGAAGTAAAGGTATTGGCGCCGCCATTGTAAAAAAATTTAGTTTGAGCGGTAATACTGTCGTTTTTAATTATTATGCTGATAAAGATGCCGCTGAAGATATTTGTAATCAATTTAGTAATTGTATTTGCTACCAGTGTGACGTAAGGGACAAAGAAAAGGCGGCAAACATAATAAAAGAAGTTACAGAAAAACATGGGCCAATTGACGTATTAATTAACAATGCAGGTTCTGATAGAGATGCCCTTTTTACAAAAATGGAATTCGACGTATGGGAAGAGATTATTGAAGTTAATCTTAAAAGCATTTTCAATTTCACTAAACCAATTGCGCTCCAGATGTCAGAAAATAGAAGGGGGCGGATAATTAATATAACTTCAATTGCAGGTGTTACTGGAGCGTTTGGGAAATCTAACTATTCAGCATCCAAAGCTGGTATTATTGGCTTTACAAAATCACTGGCTTTGGAACTTGCAAACAAAGGCATAACTGTAAATGCAATCGCCCCTGGGGCCATAGATACTGATATGTACAATAGAATCCCAGAAAAATACAGGGAAATAATTGTCTCAAATATACCTTCAAGGCGTATTGGGACACCCAATGAAGTTGCAGAACTGGCATGGTTTTTAGCTTCAGAACATGCTTCATATATCAATGGCCAAACCATCCACATCAACGGTGGATCCTTTATGAATTAAACAGAATAATATGATTGATTATACTATTGAAGATAGCATCGCTTTCATAAAATTGGATATTAACAAATACAACATGTTCTCCATAGGAACTGTGTCCGAATTAAAATCTTTGTTTGAAAAGGCTAAAAATGATGATCAAGTGCGTGGTGTTATCATAACTGGCAATGATTTATCTTTTTGCACCGGCATAGCCATTGAACAAATGTTAAAGGAACTTGACAAATCAATTATTTTACCATTTTTAGGAGATAATGACAATTTTCTGTTATACCTTTTTCAGTATCCAAAACCCATAATAAGCATCATTAATGGACATTCGATTGGTGAAGGATTATTACTCCAATTATGTACCGACTTTGTATTGATCGAAAACAATAGCAAGATAAAGATAGGCTTGCCGGAAATGAACATTGGCCTCTCCTTGTCCCCAATTATGTTTGATATTATTGAATTTTATATTTCAAGAAAGCAAATAGCCAGCCTTTTGTACGAGGGGAAATTTATCAATTGCGATTTCGCCAAAACTGTTCAGTTGGTTGATCAAATTGCTGCCAAAGATGATTTGCACGCTATAGCAAAAGACAAAATAGGTGAATTACTAAGGGCTGGCAAAGACCAGTTTGAATTATCAAAGTTATCGGTTAGGGATAAAACGATCAAACTAATGCAACGGCATATCAAAACTGAGGGTACTGAAAATTTTTTAAAGGCCCTGGTTGAAATGAAATGATAGAAAACATGCAGGGACAAAATTTATTAAATAGCGCTGGGCACTACGTTGATGCAAGGAAAAATAAACTGATCCATTATTCAAAGTATTGGAGCTATTTGAATATCAACCAAGCAAATTTATGGGAAGGCATGTTATTGCCAGAATTGTCGAATATTTTGCTGCATGGCACTGACAATGTGATCGTGGAAAGTACAGGGCATACTTATATCTTCCTTGTAGAAAGGGCAGGTTGGGAGTCCGGCTTTTTCAAGCGGAATATTTATAAGATCAAATATGTTTTGTACGGAGAAGCAACTGTATCCTTGCTTTCAAAAGCAATTGCGGTTGCTTTGGATGTATTAAAAGAGAGAGGGTGCGAATATTGTTACCTCGAAATACCTAGTGAGGACAATTTATTAATTCAAGCCTATTGCGAGTCTTCTTTTAAAGTGGTTGAAACAAGGTTATATTATTACAACAACAAGTTGCAGGATTTCCCCCATGGGGAAAGAAGTGGGGTAAGAATGGCGGAAACCCAGGATATACCTTCTATCAGAAAAGCGTCGATGTTGATGAGAAATGAATATGACAGGGTACATTCCGAAGTTTTCTTTGACAAAGAATTAGCCGATCAATATTTGGCGGCATTTGCCGAAGAATGCGTTAAGGGTTTTGCAGACTATACCATCGTGCCTAATGAAGGCGGTCTGCCTGCTGAGGCTTTTTTTGCAACTAACTATAACCAAAAAGATTGGGACAAAACAGGCGCTAAAATTGGCCAATTTGCATTAGCGGCTGTGCTTGCATCAACTTGTCGCGGCTGGTATGGCAAACTCCTGTCTGAAATTTGCATTCACATGAAGGGAAAGGGTATAGATGGCGTGATAACCATAACACAATCCACCAATAAGGCTGTTATTCATACTTATGAGAAGTTTGGATTTAAGTATGGACATACCTCGCTAATCCTTTCAAAAATAATAATTTAGTTATGGTTAAGTTTCTCGACCTTCAAAAAATAACTCGAAAGCATGCACCGGAAATAAAGGATGCTGTAAACAGGGTAATTGATTCGGGCTGGTATGTACTTGGCAATGAGGTTAAAGAATTTGAAAAGGATTTTTCAGCATTCTGTGGCGTAAGACACACAATTGGGGTTGCCAACGGACTGGATGCACTATGCCTTATATTTCGGGCATATGTTGAGATGGGGGCGATGAAAGAGGGTGATGAAGTAATAGTACCTGCCAATACTTACATTGCTTCTATAATGGCCATTAGCGAAAATAAATTGATACCTGTATTGGTAGAGCCAGATATAAGCACATATAATATTGATTCAAATAAAATAGAAGAAGCTATAACCTCAAAAACAAAGGCAATTATGATTGTACATCTGTATGGACAATCTGCTTATAACGAACATATCCAAAAAATCTGCCATACACACGGTTTAAAACTAATAGAAGACAATGCCCAGGCCCAAGGGGCATTGTCTAACGGAAAGAGAACGGGTTCTATGGGAGATGCTTCAGGAACCAGTTTTTATCCAGGCAAAAATTTGGGAGCTTTTGGTGATGCCGGAGGGGTCACAACCAATGAAGATGCCTTGGCAGAAATGATCAGGGTCCTAGCTAATTATGGATCAAAGGCAAAATACGTAAACGACTATGTTGGTATGAATAGTCGCTTAGATGAAATTCAGGCTGCTATTCTGGATGTAAAACTCAAGCATCTTGACGAAGACAATAAAAGAAGGAGAGAAATTGCATCAGCTTACAAAGGCTATATTGCAAATCCTGCAGTCATTTTACCAAATACAGTTAGCGAGCTAAACCACGTATGGCATGTGTTTGTAATAAGAGTTGAGAAACGGTACGCCCTTCAGGAATACCTATTGCAAAAAGGGGTACAAACCTTGATTCATTATCCTATAGCGCCACATTTACAAAAGGCTTATAAGGGAATGGGGTATAAAAAAGGTGATTTCCCGATATCGGAAGAGATTGCCAAAACTTGCCTAAGCCTACCGATATATCCTGGCCTTGAAGATGATGAAATTGAGTATGTTTGTAATACCATTAACAAGTTTTTCAATGCCTAAATTATCCATTATTATTCCGTGTTATCACAATGAGCTAAATATTTCTGTGACCTCACAGGAGTTGATAAGAAATGAAGAAAAATTCCCGAAAGATGTTGTTTTTGAATACTTAATGATAGATGATGGAAGTAAGGACAATACCCTTACCGAGCTAAGAAAATTCAAGGCAATGTACCAATACAAAGTAAAAATAATCAAGCTATCTCGTAATTTTGGGGCATACAATGCTGTTCTTGCAGGCATGAAGCATGCAACCGGAGACTGTAATGTGGTTATAGCAGCCGATTTACAAGATCCACCAGAACTTATGGTGAATATGTATGATTATTGGCTGAAAGGAGTAAAACTTGTAGTTGCCAACCGTCAGGAGCGAGAAGATGGCTTTGTTTCACGAATGTTTGCCAACCAGTACCAGAAACTGATGCGAAAGTATGCTTTGCCAAACTTGCCAAAAGGAGGGTTTGACTATTGCTTATTTGACAAGCAATTACGGGATCAGGTTGTAAGCATTAACGAGAAAAACACGAATACACTATATATGTTGGCATGGCTGAAATATGATTTTGTGGCAATTCCTTATACCAGGAGAAAAAGAGAGATTGGGAAATCTATGTGGACATTTAACAAAAAAATTCAGCTATTTATAGATTCTTTCGTCTCTTTCTCTTATGCGCCTTTACGTCTTATTACCATTGCTGGCCTTACCCTTGGTGTTCTGGCTTTTTTATATTCGATTTTCGTAATTATAGGTAAATTTATGGGACTTATTCCAGTGGCTGGCTGGACTGCAATGATGGTCGTTTTTTTGATTATTTCTTCATTCCAGATGATATCTTTAGGAATAATAGGAGAATACATGTGGCGGAATCTTGAAGCCTCTCGGAACCGCCCCAATTTTATAATAGAAGAGATGATATAGCGCGACTAAAACAATTAGGAGTAGATGGATGCAAAGTATGAGGGGCATGCTGCAAAAGCATATTTATTAAATTTGAAGAGTACCCTAACTGCAGTTCTTTGAATTAGTAAAAGTATAACCACATGACAGATTCTATAATATATTTTTACGCTACCTATTTGTTTGTCCCAAACTTGATTTTAGTTCTATGGGTTATATATTTGATTGTATTCGGCAGCAGGAATAAGGCACTTTACACAATTTTACTGATCGGATTGACTTTTCTGATCAAACTGCCAGGTTTCTATTATAACTCCTATAGTGTTGACGAAACCGGATGGATTGCATGTGTCCGTTCTCTTAGAGATCATTTTGATCCTTACATAAATGTCGATCCTACTACAAGTGGAATAGGTGCTTTGATACCGCTATACCTTTTTAGCCTGTTGTTTCATCTTGATTATTTTTCTATCAGGATATTTGAAACCATGATGGATCTCGCGACCTTACATTTTACTTATAAAATCCTGTTATCGCGATTGGGAAATAACAAAAGATTACTTTACGTAGGCTTGATCTTATTGTATTCTGTTTTGAATTTAAGCTTTATGAGAGAGTTTGATACCTACAATACGGAACATTTTTGTATTTTTATTTTTTCTGTATTGCTCTTCATTTTGATTAGTTTATATTTAAAACAAAGTGAAAGCAATGGGCAAATTACTAGTAGAAATACACATATATATATTGCCATAGCAGGCTTGCTTTTTGGTTTTTCATTATTTGTAAAACTTCAAAACCTACCCGTTATGTTTATATTGTTTGTTTTTTATTTGGTGTTCCTTTTGAGCAAAAGACCATTTGTGCAAACTATACTATTTGTAATTTATTGTATGGTTCCTTTGCTTTTCTGGTTCTTATTTTTCTTGTATAATGGTGCCCTGCATGATTTTTATGTTAGGTACCTTTTAACAAATTTCGAATATGCGGAAAATGGTGTTAAAAATACGAAGATTGGCTTGAGCTTTCGTAGTATCATCGAACACTCATCCTTTGTGTTTGTAGAAGTGTTTTCCATTGTTTTTCTCACATTTTGCGTTTTATTCTTGGCTAATTTAAGGCGCATTTTGAAAGGGTTGAAATCTATTTGGCCATTCTCTTTTAAGAAGTTTGACGGTCAATTATTATCCTACAAATTAATGATTCTTTTTATATTAATATTGGCTGCAACTTTTTTTGAAATAGTAAAAACAAAAAATTTCTTTATCCATTATTACTTACTGTTATACCAGCCGCTCATACTATTTTTTGTTTGTATAGCAAGGTTAGGGGTAAAAAAGTGGGTATTGGCTTCTATTGTGATGATCAATTCCCTGTTTATATGCGGGAAAAATTATGTATATGCTGCGAAAGACATAAACAACATACCAAAATATGTTCCATTCAAAGACATGCAATACCAATGTCATTTCAAAAGCATCTTTGAAGCAAATTCTAAATACCAGAACGAGGCTAATCAGCTTGATTCTGTCATAACTAATACCAATTGCGATAATAAATACATCATAGTTTGGGGTCCTGATATCCATATTTTGGCTTATGGGAATTTCATTTCTGCTTACAGGGATATCTGGAACGGTGGTCATTGGGCTCAACACGAAAGTTTATTAAGAAGTTATTATATACATGATTTCCTTTCTGACATAAAGAAAAATAGCAGGGGAGGTAAACTTGTTTTAATTGATCAACCAAACGATGGAACAATAGCAAGTTCCAGCTCGTTTTCAGCTTTTGTGAATGAAAATAATTTGGCCGGCAATTTTAAATCTATTCATTTGATTAAGTCCTACCAGGGATACGCTTTTTATGCTATTGAGCTAAATAATGGTTAAAACAGTTTCCAATCAGTTCATTTATTTCCTTTGGGATTCTTTTCTGATAGCTTGAGGGCAAAAGACGACATTTTTAGTTTGACTCAAAAAAAGGGTATAAACGCTGAAGTTTATCAGATAGTTTATGTGTTATCCCAGGGGCTCTGCATCTAATGAAAAGGTTAATTTAGAAAAGAAAGCGCATTTGTCAAATTCTTGGCTTTTTGGAACATCTACTCTTTATTATTTCTTAATTTTGACACGTTCCCTCCAAATAAAGTAACAAGAGAACAGAAGTGAAATCGTATCAGAACTAAAAAGATTACATTTCAATTTAGA
>JABDEJ010000082.1 GCA_013287095.1 Bacteroidota bacterium
CATACCTGGAGTCTTGCTGCATGGATACATCGCCAAGGGCAAAGATATTTTCAAAGCCTTTTACCCTGTTGTATTCATCAACAATAATGCGGTTCCCACGCGCAATAAGCGATTCGTCAAATCCATGAATGATACCGCCCTGCACCCCTGCTGCCCAGATCATGGTTTCTGTCTCAATGGTTTCGCCGCCATTCAGCGTCACCAGTTTTCCATCGAAGGTCATCACCCTGGAGCCAAATTTAACTTCGATTCCCAGTTCAAGTAAATATTTTAGAGCATATTCCGAAGCAGATGTTGACATCGCACTCAAAAGCCTTGTGCCGGGGTCAATTAAAATGATCCGCATACGGGTCAGGTCCAATTCCGGGTAATCCTTGGGAAGTACCATTTTGCGTAATTCGCTCAGCGCTCCCGCCAGTTCTACGCCGGTTGGGCCACCACCTGCTATCACAAAGTTCATCAGCCTGGTACGAACCGTTTCATCATCTGTCAGAAGCATTTTTTCAAAGGTTTGCAGGAACAGATGTCGCATATCAATGGCATTGCTCACGCTTTTAAGTTGCGCGGCATGTGTTTCAATATCATGCATATTGAAGAAATTCGTTTTAGATCCCGTGGCAATCACCAGGTAATCGAATTTCAAATAGCCTGCAATCGTTTTTATTTTCTTTTCGGAAGGCAAAATTTCTTCTACTTCGATCATCCTGAAATGGGCGTTTTTAGCCCCTGATAATGCTTTACGGAGAGGATAAGCAATAGACCCGGCTTCGAGGCCTGCGGTGGCTACCTGGTATAATAGTGGTTGAAATGTATGATGGTTATTACGGTCTAATAAAACAAGCTGTACGTTCTTGTTTTTTAGCTTGTTGGCCACATTAAGCCCTGCAAATCCACCACCTATAATTACAACCCTGGGCATAGGGGAATCTGGAATATCAAGAGGCATAGGCAACTTGTTTTATGGTTCAAATTAACGATGGTTTTGGGAATAACCTCCCCTTTCCGAAACTTATTCGTATCTTTGCGGCGTTTTTACTAAAGAAAGATAATACTATGTTAACATCAGTTTTTCTCCTTAGCGCCCCTGGCGGCATGGAATGGATATTGATTTTCGCCGTGGTCCTCCTACTGTTTGGTGGCAAAAAGGTACCTGAATTAATGAAGGGTATCGGCAAGGGCATTCGTGAATTCAATGATGCCAAGGATAAGATGAAGGAGCATCTTGAAGACGGAATGAAGCCGGAAGAGCCTGCCAAAAAAGCCGAATAAATAAATCTAAAAAGCAGCCGCAGAAAATGCAGCGCTACACAGGATATACGCAACACAGGAAACGCCTGGAAGAGAAAGACACGACCTGCGCGGAAGAATTGCGTGGATTCTTGACCCGGATTGAATCCCGGAAAAGCCTTAATGCATTCTTAGAGGTTTTTGAAGCCGAGGCGCTTGAAAGGGCTGATGCTATTGACAAAAAGATCGCAAATGGCACAGCAGGGAAACTTGCCGGCATGATCATCGCGGTGAAAGACAATATCAGCTACAAAGGCCATAAGGTTTCCAATTCTTCAAAAATCCTTGAAGGCTTTGAATCTATTTATTCAGCAACTGCAATAGAGAGATTGCTTGCAGAAGACGTCATTATTATCGGTAGAACCAATTGCGATGAAATGGCAATGGGGTCGTCTAATGAGAACTCGGCTTATGGACCGGTAAAAAATCCTTTAAATGAAAATCTTGTTCCAGGCGGCTCATCAGGTGGTTCCGCAGCATCTGTCGCTGCAGGACTCTGTCACGCTGCTCTTGGATCTGATACAGGAGGTTCTATTCGTCAACCAGCGTCATTTTGTGGGGTAACAGGTTTCAGGCCAACTTATGGCAGAATTTCAAGACATGGACTGCTCGCTTTTGCTTCATCATTTGACCAGATCGGAACCGTTACCAATAATATTGAAGATGCTGCATTGCTAACTGAAGTGATGGCAGGTAAAGACGAATATGATGCTACGGTATCATCAAAGCCTGTACCGGCTTATTCGCAGCATCTTGATAAAGAAGAAAAATTCAACCTGGTTTATTTAGAAGAGGCTATCAATCATCCCGGAGTTGATCCCGAGGTAAAGGCCCGCTTTGATGAAATCATTAGTGCTTTGGCAGAATCGGGCCATCATAATAAAAGCGCTTCGTTTCCATACCTTGATCAAATGATTCCGGTCTATTACGTATTAGCTACAGCTGAAGCATCTACCAACCTTTCTCGCTATGCGGGAATGACGTATGGATATAGAGCCAAGGATGCTAAAACTTTAGAGGAAGTCATTACCAAATCAAGGAGCGAGGGCTTTGGTCCGGAAGTAAAACGCCGCATTATGCTCGGCACATTTGTCCTTAGTGAAGGTTATTATGATGCATATTATAATAAAGCACAGAGAGTGAGGCGATTGATCAGCGATTACACCATCGACCTCCTGAAAGATAATGATTTTTTAATCCTTCCTACATCACCCGGCACTGCTTTTGCGTTAGGAGAGAATACCGGAGACCCGATTGCAATGTACCTGGCGGATATATTTACCATTCAGTCAGCCATCGCAGGTGTGCCATCTATTTCATTGCCATTGGGTTGGCACAGTAATGGGATGCCATTCGGGATTCAGATTATAGGAAGAAGTTTTGATGAAGAACGGCTTCTTGCATTTTCTAATTATTTAATGAATATATTTGCAAGGAAAGAAGGATGAAAGGACATATATCAATAGCTATATTTGTTTGTCTTTGCCTTTGTACACGTGTTTTTTCACAAACCCTCGTACAAGGAAAGGAAGAGGTAAAACAAAGCGGGGCTATCCTCAATAACCTTGACACCCTTATGACTTTGTGGTATGTCAAAAATGCCACGCCTGTTAAAAACAGGAACTCCCAGAATATTTACAAATACAAACCTGAAGAAGTACCCAGCTTCAGCGATTCAGTATATGCCCATCGCCTCAGGATGATTCCAAGTCCGTTGCCTTTTGCTTATAATGAGACCGTAAGAGCATTTATAGACTTGTACGCCAATCGTAAACGCGACCAGGTAGAAAAAATGCTGGGTTTATCCGAAATATACTTCCCGATTTTTGAAGAGGTACTCGACAGGAACAAAATGCCTCTGGAGCTTAAATATTTATCTGTCGTTGAATCAGCTCTCAATACCCGCGCCGAATCAAGGGTACATGCTACAGGACTTTGGCAGTTTATGTACACAACGGCTAATTTGTACAACCTCGATATCAACTCTTTTGTAGATCAACGCAAAGACCCCGTAAAGGCGTCGGAAGCGGCGGCACTCCTTTTAAAAGATCTTCATGGCATTTTCGGGGATTGGTTCCTTGCCATTGCGGCCTATAATTGTGGTCCGGGCAATGTAAATAAAGCCATCAGGAGATCAGGCGGCAAACGTACCTTCTGGGAAATATATCCTTACCTGCCAGCTGAAACAAGAGGATACGTACCGGCATTTATTGCTGCGGCTTATGTATTTCATTACCATCGTGAACACAATCTGTACCCACAGGAAGTGACCTTGCCTAAATTTGTGGATACCGTGATGATCTATAAAGAAATCTCGTTTCAACCTATTGCGAGGGTACTGGATATCACAGTTGAAGAACTCAGGGACCTTAATCCAGAATATACCAGGGATATAATCCCGGCAAGAGGAATGTCATACGCGCTTCGCCTTCCTGCAGCAAAAGCATCTGCTTACACGCTTTATAAGGACTCTATATATCACACTTATTCGGCAATGTTGGTTGCAGCCAATCCCAAATATAATCCCAATGACAGTAGCGGAATAGCCCAGGTTACTTTTAAAGGTGGAAAAGGGCCTGAAAACTATGGCCCCAAAGCAATTGTAAAGTACACTGTGAAATCAGGTGATAACCTGCCATTTATAGCTGACCTGTTTGATGTAAGTGTTTATAGTCTTAAAAGATGGAATCACGTAGGAAGACATAAAATTGGTGTTGGCAAGAGACTTACGATCGACGTGCCTGCCGATAAGGCTTCGTATTACAGGAAGATCAATACCATGACCACGCTCCAGAAAAAGAAGGAAATATATGGTCGCCTTCATGAACCTCCTGAAGTAAAAGTAGCAGCCAAAGAAGAGAAAGTTGACAAACCGGATTCGACTGTCGTCATTGCATCTGCAACGCCAGCTCCTGTAAAAGAAGATAAGAAAATTGTTTCCAAAAAGGATAAGAAAACTGCTGTAAAACAACCGGTTGAAAAAGTTGAGAAAGCTGAAAAAGACAAAACAGAAGAAGTAGCGGTTGAAACCAGGGCAAGCATAAAATATTATACAGTTCAAAAAGGGGATACATTATGGAGCATCGCCCAAAGGTTTCCCGGTGTTACTGTTGATGAAATAAAAAAAGCAAACGGCCTGAGAGGAAATCAAAAGATCATGGTCGGACAGAAGATCAAGATTCTGAAGAGTTAATAGTGAGAAGTAAGAAGTGAAAAGTAAGAGGTGTTGACACAAGAAGATTCTCAATTGCTTAGTTTTCTCAAAATCAGATTCGTTGATAAATCAAAATGATTTCCAATTTTAGAATATCTGTCGGATTTCTCAGGTTCACCAATTTCTTTTCGCTTTCACCTCTCACTTCTCACCTTTCACTTCTCACTTTTCCCTACTTTTGCCCCTAATGACCGTTGACATATTCATACCCTGTTTTATTGATCAGATTTTTCCGGAGACAGCCTGGAACATGATCAAAGTGCTTGAAAAACTGGGCTGTGAGGTTAATTACAATACGGAACAAACCTGTTGCGGCCAGCCGGCGTGGAACGCAGGGTTTAAAGACCGTGTAAAACCTGTGGCTACCAAGTGGATCAATGATTTCAATACCCAGAATTATATTGTAAGCCCCTCGGGTTCCTGCACGGGTATGATCCGGAATTATTACCTGGAAATGTTTGCCAATACATCCAACCATTTGAAGTGCAAATCTGCACAGGGCCGGAGTTTTGAATTTACAGAGTTTCTGGTAGAAATCCTTAAAAAAGAAGATGTTGGGGCTGTTTTAAATGGCAAAGCAACCTATCATGATGCATGTGGTGCATTACGGGAATGCAATATCAAGGACGGACCCCGGAAACTGCTGCAAAATGTAAAAGGTTTGGAACTTGTTGAAATGAATGAATGCGAAACCTGTTGTGGCTTCGGAGGAACTTTTGCAGTTAAATTTGAAGGGATTTCCACCGCAATGGCAGAACAAAAAGTAAACAATGCGATGGCTACGGGTGCCGATTATATTATTTCCACAGATGTTTCCTGCCTTATGCATATCGAAGCATATATCCAGAAAAAGAAAGCACCTATCAAATGCATGCATATAGCTGATGTACTTGCTTCCGGATGGTAGGGTTTGGTTTTAAGTCTTGATTTATGGAATTGATATGTCGGCCCGGGTCAAATCTTCAATATCTGAAAAGGCTAATTGTGTTAATCTGTAAAACTTTTTACATGGAAGCCTTGTTTATTTAAAAAGTTAGTTAGATTTGCCTATAATTTTAGGCTAATAGCTTAAATTACTCAAAATAGAACAGATATTGTAGGTCTGCTTTATAATGGAAAACACAGCAAAACACCCCTTGATTGGTTTAAACCCTAATTTTGATAGCTTCATTGAAAGTTTAGTGGCGCACGTGCGGTCGGATCAAATTCAGATCGAAACCCAAACCTCATCGCCAGCTATTGAAAATTTCTACTCAAGCATTTTTTCTAGAGATCTTGATCAATTAGCAAAAATTAATATAGACAATAGTAATTTATATTTTATAGGCAAAATAATCGCCGATTATGTTGGTTGTTTAACAACTGAATACAATTACAATCCTGAAAAACTTGCCTTTTTCTTTGACAATTCTACAGTATTAGTTTGGGCTCAAATTAAAGACGATGACACTGAAAGCGAAAGATTTTTAATTTTAGCTGAAGCAAAAGTCAATGGTAAATACTTTCAATATGGCTTCCAAATTGATACAACCATAGTAGAGGAATCTGATAGAATCTCTATTCCAAATCATTATACTATCTTTGGAAAGAATTGGCGAGTTTTAAAGAGCATATAGAGCAGGCTAAAAAAAATCTCAATTTTTTAGAAAGTGTAAATTATTCCTATCCTATCGGAGAAAGTGATGATTGGCAAGTGACAATTCTCTTTTATGGTGCAGTTCATCTCATAAACGCCCACATAGCACAAACCTGCAACCTTCATTACAATTCTCATAAAAAAGTAGAACAGGCCATTAGTCCTTTCAACCCTCTTTCTCCAGCTTCTTTACCAGAGGATGTGTATTTGGCATATAAATTATTAAGGAACCTTTCAAGGCGTTCTCGGTACCTTTGTAAAGATTCTGACAGTCCTTTAGAAGAAGCGAAAGCATATTTAACATTTGATAAGCACGTTGCAAAAGCAATTAAACATATGGATGTTATAATAGACTATATGGTAGCTAAATATAAAATCAAATTTACCCCGATTAATATTATTTCAATGGAGCTATCCATGAGACAGGCTGATTTACATAATTTTACCTGTTTCCCCGCTAAAACAACGGCGATGGCCTAAATAATTCAGCAATAATTATTCAGACATTATCTCATTTTGATCTCCCACAAAAAATTAGAGCATTTTACCAAAGAAGTTTTTACTTCTCTTGGCATACCGAATCATGTAGCTATTGTGGCGGCAGAGAACCTTGTAAGAGCTGACCTGCGTGGGATAGACAGCCATGGTGTGGCGCGATTGAGCGGATTTGTAAGACTGATAAAGGCAGGTCGAATTAATGTCAATGCAAAACCTAATATCACTTACGAAACGGCCTCTACCGCAACATTTGATGGAGATGCAGGCCTCGGATTATATGTTGCCAATGAGGCCATGAAAATTGCGATAGAAAAAGCAGAAATATGCGGGAGCGGTTGGGTAGCCGTTAAAAATTCGTCCCATTTTGGAATTGCTGCCTCACATGCGGAAATGGCTATCGGATATGATATGATCGGGTTAGCGATGACGAATGCTTCACCCCTGGTGGCCCCCGCAGGCGCCAGTGAAGGATACCTGGGTACAAATCCTATTTGCATAGCGGTTCCGGCAGGTAAGTATAAGCCCTTTTTACTGGATATGGCTACTTCGGCCGCCGCCAATGGCAAACTTGAAATAGCACAACGAAAAAATGCACCTATTCCATCCGGATGGGCTCAAACTGATGTTGGAAATCATACCACAAATGCACATGCTTTGAAAGACGGCGGTTCTTTGCTCCCATTGGGCAGTGATATAGATCACGGGTACCATAAAGGATATGGATTGGGTGCGATGGTGGATATATTGACCGGCGTCCTTTCCGGTGCCAATTTCGGGGCATGGGTACCACCTTTCGTTCACTTTCTTGATGTAAAACAAAGTGTAGGAGAGGGGATCGGGCATTTTGTTGGTGCATGGAAAATAGATGCCTTTCAACCGGCATCTGAGTTTAAAGCAAGGATGGATACCTGGATAGAAGGTGTAAAGGGCCTGAAAAAAAATGAAGGGATCGAAGAAGTTTTGATCCCGGGCGAACCGGAGTACCGGGCTGAAGAAATAAGGCTACAATATGGTGTGCTACTGAATGATAAGGTCATTACCGACCTGGAGAATCTGGCTAAAGAATTGGATCTGAAATTAGATATTTAAAATCGGGAAATCCATAAACAATATTTTTTCGTACATCTGTATTGTTTATTGTATCGTTATGATAAAAATCCACCGATGATAACGTTCCCGAATGCAAAAATCAATCTGGGCCTATACGTCACAGGCGAAAGGGAGGATGGTTTTCACAATATTGAAAGCATCTTTTATCCTGTTCCTTTTTGCGATGTTTTGGAAGTTATTGAATCTGATCATTTCTCATTTGAATGCGAAGGGATCCAGGTTACCGGCAACCCGGAGGATAATCTTAGTGTAAAAGCATATCGCCTTCTTCAAACCATTTTTGACCTGCCACCTGTAAATATGTTCCTGTTAAAAAACATACCAGTGGGGGCTGGATTGGGAGGCGGTTCTTCCGATGCATCTTTTGCATTAAAATTGTTAAATGATCTTTTTAACCTGAATCTTAGCGTAGGAATTTTAACGAATTATGCTTCAGTGCTTGGCAGTGATTGCCCTTTCTTCATAACCAATTATCCTGCTTATGTCTTTGGCCGGGGAGAATTGATGGAAGCTGTAAATATTAATTTATCAGGTTGTTATATCGTTATTGTTTGTCCGGGCATCCATATTCCAACAGCGGAAGCATACCAGAACATCAAATCCTTTTCAACTTTGAAAATACCCATGCCGCACCAGGTTTTGCGGGACAAGCAATTCTGGAAAGAAACCTTAAAAAATGATTTTGAGGATTATGCTTTTACAAGATATCCAGTCATAAAGGAAATAAAAGAACAGATGTATGCTTCGGGGGCATTCTTTGCATCCATGAGCGGAAGCGGTTCAGCGGTTTATGGACTTTTTAAAATCAAGCCAGATATTAGTTTTGAAAAATATAAAGTTTGGGAAGCGGAATTGTAAAACTGCCTTCTCAATACTGATTTTTATCAGGTGTGCTTTCCTTGCGTATTCTTAGTTTTGCAGAACCTTCGATATGCAAAAACTATTCGTAGATAAACTTCTCCTCGAACTTAAAGAACTCCTCTTTAAGGTCGTTGAACTTTCCCTTGAAGGCTTTCACTTCATCACCCATTTTCTGATGTTCTTCCATTCTTTCTGCGGCATTTTCATGTGCGATGGCCTTGTCATGGGCCGTGATTTTTTTGGCCATATCCTTAAACTGGTCCTGCATATTGTCAAACCTGCTTTGAAATTCTTCCATTTTAGCAGTATCAGGTCCGAGTTTAATGCCTTCTACCAGTTTGATTACCACACGGCTGTAATACGCAAGTTCGTTGCGCCATGCCGTAATGTCTTCCATCCAGCCCAGATGGTCTTCATGCAAGGTTTCTATGTTCTTGATTTCCATGTATCAGAGATATTTAAAGTGAATTTAATAGTTAAAAGTTACAGGCTTATTCCGATATTTGCCTGCGCAAATCATCAAACAAAATTAATATGATTTTACATCAGTTTGAAGCAAAAGGTTTATCTCATTTTTCCTATGCCGTTGGCGATGACACTACAAAGGAGATTGCGATTATTGACCCGGAAAGAGATATACAAACATATATGTCTTATGCAGAGGCAAATGGCTTAAAAATAAAATACATTCTCGAAACCCATATTCATGCTGATTTTGATTCGGGTGCCAAAGAGCTTGGC
>JABDEJ010000083.1 GCA_013287095.1 Bacteroidota bacterium
AGCCATGGTAATAATTAGTATCTATTTCAGCGCCACCCAATGCCCTTCGATAAAACCGAACATTACGCATACTGCCGCTAAAATCGTCAGGCTCATAGCTTCCAATCCTGCTCCCGACTTTCATGTCAAGCACACCAACGCTGTCTATATTTGCGGTGCTAATGGTGGTATATCCTCCTCCCGGATAGGTGACTGTTGTTTGCAAACTTCCATCTATATACATTTTCATATCTGTATAGGTTTTACCCACTCCTGTCCTTTCGATAACCACATGGTGCCACTTGTTTATTTGCGGCGATGGCATGGCTGCCCCTGCAATCATGCCGCCGTCACCTGTTCCATCATTTAAGGAAATGTATAGGTAGTTATTTTGGACCCAGGAATTTATACCAGACCAGCGACCAGTGCCTGAGGTGTATTATTCATTGGCCAATATCGTCTGTTCAACAGTAGCTAAGTTGGAGTTCATCCATCCTTCAATGGTAAAATTACCTGTCCCTACATGGTATTGAGAATTGTTGCCAAAATCAATATAGTCGCCATTGCTTGGATCAAGCAATAAAGAATCCCTTAAAATGTGACAATTCATAATGGACTGCATTGTACTGGTTACAGTTTGCGATACCCCAAATGTCATATTGATATAACTGGTCAAAGAACTGCTGTCGAATAAGCTTCCTGAAAAAGACGTCAACATATGCTTCAACTTTTCGCAAGTAATACAGGTATCTTTCGTCCCTTTCACCACCGGCTTGTTCAAATAGCAATACGGCGTCGAGCTTCCCCAATAGCCACTTCCTGCATTCTCAATTGTTCCTGTAGCATGGTAATGCGATTCATCTACGCAACTAGTTCCGCTGCCATCATTTAATGGCGCCCAAAGCACAATGCTTGTGGTATCCCATGGTTCAGAAATACAGCCGTTATTGTAATTGGTGGTTATTTCACTTTGTGCCAGAAGCCGTTTATACATCCGCACTTCCCGGATGCTCCCTTCAAAATAATTTTCATCGAAAGATCCTATCCGGCTGCCCACTTTCATGTCTTGCACGGTTAAGCTGTCAATGTTGGCAGAGGCGAGGTTGGAATTATCAAATTGAGCTGATACAGTCTTCGAGACCCCATCTATCCACATTTTTATGTCGGTATAGTTCTTTCCAGTCCCGGTACGTTCTATAACTACATGATGCCAGGCGTTTATTTGAGGCGATGGCATCGGCGTATATGCATCTAAGAGCGATATGTCGTCATACCCTAATGAATTATAATGTCCGTCCCCCAGTGCAATACCTAAATTGTTATTGCTTAAATAAACTAATATGCCAGGGAATTGTAAATATGGTGATGATATATAATTCTCATTAGATAATATGGCCTGCTGCGTATTGTTCAGGGTAGAATTTACCCATGCCTCTATCGTAAAATTTCCTGTTCCAACTTTGTACTGGGCATTGTTGCCATAGTCCACATAGCGGTTGCCGCCATTAAGGTAAAGGCTGTCCGCATTAGGTATTTTACATTTATAAAATGCCTTTTTGTAAACCGCTTCGGTCTGTGTAATATGGAAATGATTGTTAAGATATAACGTGATGGCTGCCGTGTCAGAGGTACTACCTGTATAGGATGTCATGGCCGTGTGAATCATTTCACAGGTAAGGCAGGTGTCTTTAGGGGTAAAGGTATCAGTGGCAACAGTAACAAAATCACTGTCAATGCTATATGTCCTTCCCGGCATTTCCGCACCAAATGCATAATAGTCATAGGCGCTGGTGATGTCAGGCAAATAATAATCAACTGTTGTTCCATTTGTGCTATGCTCCAGCTTTCTATCTGTAACTGTTGCAAGTACATTGCCCAAATGGTTATTGAGTTCGTATCGCTTTTGTCCGAGTACCCTGCTTAACAGACTGTCACTGTAATGAATATTAACTATAGAAATGGTCCTGGTTACTACAGGTGCATAATTAGTACTACTAATTGTACCTTTAAAATCAAGGGTCTGCACTGGCTTTTGCGCCTTTACAATTCCGAGCCTGGAAGATCCGTAAATGTCCTGTTCGGTCAAAGTGATACTGTCGCGTAAATGGTTTACAACGGTATCCTTTATGTTCAGTATTTGCCTCTTATATACGGCCATAATATTGCCTTGTGCATCTCGGACATAGTAATAGTAGTTCCATTGTGTATTATCCGATCCATTGGCTACTACCTTCATCACCCGGTTTCCGTCAGGGCCGTAAGCGAAATACAAATTTGGCTTTGTGCTGCCAATAGTTCGGGTAATCTGCTTTATTTTTCCATATACGCTCCAGGTAATGCTGGAAATTTGTCCTGCTGAATCAAAGACCATGTTTCCGTTTTTATCATAAGCATAGTTTGTTGTATCTGGTTCATTATCAATATCGGTTTTGTACCATCCAGTATCAATAAGATCGGTTACTTGTTTCAACCTATTAGTATGGTAATAATAATGATAGGTAAGGCTATCCATCGTTGCTTTACTTGAATGCAAAGTATCCCCGCGTCTATTCACATTCAGCATATTACCGTTCTGGTCGTAAGTAAAATGTTCTGCATAATATGGATCATTATTTCCGGTATTTTTCCAGGCCAGTGAGCCTGTATCCAGGTTATTGAATGCTTGTGCATTTACCAACCTGTTCAACTGATCATATTGGAATGCCCGGGCCAACGGCAATGGATTTGTGGTTGACATAAAAGACCGTATGGAGGTTACCATATTGCGGATATTTCCATTGTACAAATTGCCACTTGCTGAATTTAATTTGCTGCTTGTTTGCACTGCCGCAAACTTAGGTGCAGATGCATTAATGGAAGTATAATCCCCGGAAAAATAATTAAGACTATAGCCAAAAGCATCCCGCGCGACATTCACATTGATGTTGCCAACAAGGGTAATATCTCCATCCCGTCCAATGTCCCGTTTCTGGTTCAGCATGTCGCTGTTCACCCCTTTCAACCAACCTTGAATGCTATATGCATAGTCAATGCCTTGTACCTTATTATCCCCAAGTTCTAGGCGGCCCAATGGCCCATGGTAATAATAAAAGTAAGATCCGTCTTCATCCCAGATCACACTGTCCCGGCTTGTCTCCACATTAGTCAGTCTGTTGTCTGCATCATATTGATATACATGATAAAAGGCATCATTTTCTCCTTTTTGATAAGCAACTTCGTTTACCTTGCCGCTTACCAAATCATAGCTATAGTCAATCAGTTTATAATTCTGACCCTCCGATGCAAGGGAAGCATTTTGTTGCACTACGGCAGACACATTTCCATCAATATCATAATTATAGTGCGTACCGAAATCGTAACTTGTTCCTGATGCCTCCTGATAGGTGCTACTTGCCACTCGGTTACGCAAATTTTGTTGAGTAAAGTCCTTGTACAATATGGTGTATTTCACCGCGTCATACCAGGTTTTAGTAATCTGGGTTGTCGTACCTCCGCCAAGCCATGAAGCCAATCTGGTAGAATCCCTGACCAGGCTATATGAAATAGTTGACGAGGTACTTATTTGCCCCGTCTCAATAATCCGACCAATGGCATCAAATTTGGTATATGAAAAATTGCCATCATTGCTCTGTTGGCGGTTTCTGGACACCGCAAGCCTCCCAACCCTGTCGTACCAGAGTCGGGAACTGTCTGCATCAGGGGTGTGCTGGAAAACCAATTGGTTCAACGTATTGTATTGATAAGTGGTAACCAGTTTATGTGCAGGGTACACCGCAGGTAATGAAGGGTTTGAACGGTTTGCATCAGCACTATCTACACCGCTGGTTCGGTTCAGGGGTACAAAACCCTGGGGAGGAACCGTCTGTAAAAGATTACCTGCTTGGTCATAATAATACAGAGTGTAATGGTACTCTTTTTCTGGATGCTTCATTGTAAACTGTTCATGCTTATATGCATGGAGGCACTTGGCCATGTATGCAGTCCGGAAAGCTCTTTTTACTGAATCAATATAATTATTGTATGCATTTTGCGCATTTTGTACTGCAAGATTCGTTAAAAATGTCTGGCAACTACTGTCAGGTAAAGCGAGTTGTGGGCTCATGGGTTCATTACAAAGTTTGTCGCACATGCTAAAAGCTATTTTCAACCCTCTTACATAACCCAATAGAGTTACAGCAGTATCACCGCCTGAATATCTGTCAAATGTGCCGTCAATATAAAAGCTGTTTGAATCATTGCCATCCCCCGCGAGCCTGATATTGTTTACTTGTCTTAAATCATCCATATTCAGCCGATCTGTCGGCAGGCTTATCTGCAAAAAGACACTCAGTAAGCAGCCATCTGAAATTACCATATCGATAGACGTTTCATCGATATGCCTGATAGTTTTGTAAAAAGTTCCCATACATACAGGGTTCAAAAATCCGGTATACGGCGAATAACCAGCTGTATTTAAATATAAGCTATCGTTGATAAATGTTGTATCGTAAGCAAAAGCTTCAAGCAACGTACCAAGCTGATTTAGGTTTGTTGTAGGGATGATATTACACGGCGGTATTGGGCTTGAAAAACATTGAGGGCTTGCCGCCTTACAGTTCATTGCAAGTTGATTAAAGTGGGAATACGGAATATGATGACATCCTCCTTTATTAAACCTTGCATTTAATGAATCTTCAAATACTGTCAAGCTATCGGCTCCGCCCGCAAAAGGACTTTGATAATACCATCCCGGATGTCTTGTCTTAAAGCTATCCATAAAGTCATTCAGCCCTTGGCAGGTATAGTCTAATGAATCGCAGTTAACAGGGGATTTAGTTGTATCACCGGGGCCGGATGTTGGCGGGGCTGCCGGTGGGCACGTAATAAGATTTGTAGGAACAGTAAGCCCCTGTTCATCTACAGTATGGCTGATATCATAGTAAGCTGAAGGCCTCCAGTGGTCTGGTGGATCTGTTTTATCTCCATATTGATCTTTTCCCAAAAAATGACTGCAATCTTTCATTTTGCTATCAATATCGGAAAATGTTAAACCATACATAGTAAAAAATAAATCTGCCATAGTATGTACATATGGCATCATTGCAGAATCCTTATAAATAGCAAAAATGGCATTGCATGCACATGTATCAAGAGGAACTCCTGAAGGCTCGGGTTCCAATAAGAAGTCAGGGTGCATTGACATCATCGTCATTGGGAAGAAGGTGCCGGGTGGTATAGCAGTTATGGCTGTATCATAAAGAGTGCCTATTTTTTGTATCGCACTGTCAACGGTTGTGCCTGCACATTCTGCGATATAATTAATATAATCGTTATAGGTAAGGTTAAAGGAGAAATAGCCATTCAAGTAGTTCGCAAAAATATTCTGGAAATTGGAAATGGTATCTGGATCAGAAGTATATGTTTTGTACCAGGTAAGAAAATTCTGAACTCCAGAATTTATCTGAGCACAGCTAAGGCAGTTATTACATTTTAAGCTATCAGGAATATCCGTCCTGATCAATCTGGTCATCATTGCAACAGAATCTTGAGCTGTACATTCACAGGCATAACTTCCGCTGCCGAAAGTAGGGAACCCAATAATGTATTTTCCGCTGAGTAGGTCAATGTGCAATTTTGTTGCACACGCCGAATCATTAAGTACAGCGGTGTTATGGCAAAAGCAATTATTTGCATAAGGAGATTCCTGAGCAAAATAATCATGCCCTCTTGGTTGAGGGAAAGTTATGAGATTAGCATCACAAAGCCCTGGAACGAATATAGTGTCGTGAATCAGAACTGCCTGAAAAGAAGCGAAAGTGTCCCCGGCAATAATGTCAATCGGAGCTTCACAAGTACCAAAAGGATTTGCTGTGGAACATCCTTGCTCACAGACTTTTATAAGTTCCCGTCGGACATTGATCGAATCATGTTTATGCTTGTACTTGCACCCTGATAATTTTGCCATCCAATAATCTGCATAAGCAGTACAGTTGCTGTCTCCTTGCGCTGTAAAATTAGATTCTACATGACTGATATTTGAGACATGGTCAGAAGCTTTTTCATCTGTTGAGGTTCCAGAGACCAAAGCACCACTCTTGAGAAAGGCTGTATCAGGAATATATCTTTTTACTTTCGGCGGCTTAATATTGACATTACTGCAGCTATAATGGCTTACATCATAGCTGTTTTGAAGATAATTCTTTTGCGAAAGATACATGCTTCTATACATTTGCCAAGCAGCGTCTTTGTAAGAGGTACACGTCAAACCTGTCCAGGTATATGTGTCCGCACAGCTTTTAAGCAATGCAACACTAGACTGGCTTCCGCAATATAAACTGCCGATGACAAGTTCCACAAGGGAAATGCTTGGACTACCAGCCCCGGTTGTCAAAACGGGATTGCTGCCGTCAGTGGTAGCCAGAGTATAATTACTCAAAATTCCAGACATAGTGGAATACTGACTGTAACCGTTCCCCCCGATCTTGAAATAGGGGTCATGCGTAAGGGCGCTTAAATATCCATGTGCGTTGGCAGTATCATAACTGTTCGTATTCAGCATTGAGTCATCAAAATAATTACTAGCGCTGTTCATTTTGCACCAGGTGTAGCTGCAATATTCAGGATGGAAACGCACCAGCGAATCTGCCCACCTGCTCTGCCAGGTGCTGATGAACTGGTCAACAGTCATTGCTGAAACTTTTAAATACTTGCCATTAACCAAAGCGGAATCGTGAATAGACCTGAAATTACGGCCTGTTTTATAAGAGCTTGTATCTAATACAGAACTTGTGTCTGTTGTATTAAGGCTGTCCCATTTATAATGTGTAAGACTATCAGATGCTTTATAGGTTGAGTAAAGGGCGTATTGTCCCCCAGGGGTAATATCAGCAATCATTGCATTATAACCGGCCTTACAAGGATCGGGAGGCTTACAATATTGCTGACAGGCATTGTAAAGACTATCCCATCTGGCATATGCAATAGCAGTTGAATCTGTTACAACCGGAGTGATACCAGCGGCTCTCAATAAATTCATATATTTATGTTCGTATGTACCGCTTGTCCCCAAGTTTGCGATACAAGTTGCGCAATCAAAATTGCATGAGCTAAAATCCGTATGGTCCAACTTTTCAGTTATAAAGCTTTGCAAATTTCGTAAGCAGGTATCCTGTTCAATGTATTCATTTGTGTAATAATCTAATGCCGCTTGATCAATGGTCAGGGTTTTCGAAATTGTATAACTCCCAATTCCCAAAGTAACAATAATATCCGTGTCTGCACCAAGGGTTAACAAAGGATCGCTTCTAAATTTGTACTTGATAGTGTCGGGACTTAATATATCGTAATAGGTATGAATTTTCCCGATAACCCTTACCAAAGGGGTTGGATTTGTTGAATCATTATTACCGTGCAAAATCTCATTTCCGCATTCATCTTTCAGGCTAATGACAAGATCATATACACAATCATAACAAGTACTGGGTGGCAGACATGAACCTGTAAACGCAGTATCGTTCAGGCGGTAGTCTATTGTGTAGGCAGTATTAGAGGAACTTACTAAAAAAGTACGAGATGATTGCAATGGGTTGGATTGCAGGTTGATATTGCTTAAGAGATTTTCGGTGAGGGTGGCAGCGCTTGTATCTTCGGGTAATTGCTTCATTCCAGTCGTGGTATCTCCGGCAAGGGCGGTTGCAATGGTTTTACCGCTGGCATTCAGGTAAGAAACGCTAACCTGACCATTTGCATCCTGCACCATGTTCTTTTTGTAATGATCTGCGTACCCAACGCTTGATCCAAACATTCTATCCAGTTCTTCCTGGCTGGGAACGCCGTAGAAATATTTCGTTTCCTTTCCGCTATTCATCCGGGTATCATAACCAACACCGCTTTGCGCTCTGATTCTGCCCGTATTATCGGGGGTATATTCAGTAAGAGTTAAAGGGAACCCATTGGCCGAAGGAACATAGGAATGAAAGTAGTTATGCGATCCCGCAACACCATGTGGAAGATGGTTATAGGTCGAATAATAATTTCCCGCTCCGGTAAGGCTATCCAATGCGTTAACCGTATTTGCACAACTTCCTGCGTTCTGGTCAAAATCGGCACGAGAATACAAGCCGCCTGAATAGCTTGTATTGAAATTCGTGTGATATTGAAGAATGCCCAAAGTATCAGGGGAAGGCAATATTTGGACAACCCCTCTGCCTTGGTAGTCATATACTGTTTCGCCAACAACTGCAAGGCTGTCTGTATTTACTTTCGTGACCATTTGCCTGCTGCGGTTGGAACCATCCAAATAATTGACAACTTCTTTTTTCTTACCTTCTTCAGCATAGGTTGCGGAATATTGCCAGTTAAATGTTGTGTCATGAGGACTGGTAACCTGGTACTTCGATTCTGAAGGAAAACTACCGACATAGCCTGAGACAAGAGTGGATGACCAGACTCCATTCACAATCTGGGTATGGTTGATCAAATCTTTGGCCACACCCCGAATACGAAACAGTAAGAAACCATGTTCATAAATATTACTGATCTTATAACTTGTCGTTGAGACATTAACCCTGGTGCAGTTTCCATCAAAAGAAAAATGCACACTCCCTGAAGGGATGTAGGAGCCGTAAGAAGTGGAATAGTCGTCTACATACGTCCATTCCAGGTCATAAGATTCGGCACTGTCCTGTGGGTTCCACTGGATCAATAGATCATTTTTAGCAGTAAGGCTTATCGAGGTAAAATTAGGATGGGAACTTACATTATATTGACCAAAATAAGTATCTGTTATGCTTGATTCAAGATAGACATATCCCTTTACTGCCGATCTTGATAGACCTAACACTTTAACCTTTAAATAATGTCCTCCTTTGAAATGCAGGGTCTGTTTATCGGTGTTCTGCTGTGCTTGTGATGGAATATAATTTACCGAAAGGGTGTAATCAAAAGAATCAAGTGTGGAACCGGTGTGAATTTTATAATAGACCCTAATTCGTACCCTTTCAGAAAACGTATCTGGCTGATAGGTATTGATGCTATAATCAAGTCCCAAGGTAATATCATCATCTATTTGGGTAAAAGCATAATCGGCATATGTCGAAGAATAAAACTGGTCCGTATTGGTAATAGTTGAATCTACTCCCACATGACCGGCAGACAAAATAGCTGTTGAAGGATAAGATACTTTTGAAAAGCCGCGAAGTGGCATGAGTAAAGCAATACCTAAAGCCAAAAAACAAAGAATATTTCTTCTTGTTCTATCTTTGATGGATAGAAACAGTTGATCATACTTACCCTTTATTGAA
>JABDEJ010000084.1 GCA_013287095.1 Bacteroidota bacterium
AATCCTTTTATTTCTATTATCATCCGCCACGCTGGCTTCCGGACAAAAAATGCTTTGTTGTGCTATCCCTCCCAATGATATGAGAGGTATGGCGGACGATCCTCAGTTTGTAGCATCGCATGCGGCTCCTTTGCCTTTTAATTATACCGCACAGGCCGGGAAAATGATCAGCTTCCAAACATCTGACGGCAAAACGGGCTCTGCATATGAAGTACTTGCTTCAAAACCCACTAAAAACTTCCTAATCATAACCCATGAATGGTGGGGATTGAATGATTATATCAAACAAAGGGCTGATGAGCTTCAAAAAACATTCGGCAACATTAATGTAGTAGCAATTGACATGTATGATGGCAAAGTGGCCTCTTCACCCGATTCTGCCGGAAAGTACATGAAAGCGGCAACCGATACCAGGATCATGAATATTATCAATGGGGCTATCACTTTTGCTGGAAAAGATGCACGAATTTTTTCGCTTGGCTGGTGCTTTGGAGGGGGCTATTCCTTACAAACTGCGATTGCCGCAGGGAAACAGGCGGCGGTATGCGTAATATATTACGGTATGCCTGAAACAGATATGGCTAAATTAAAATCATTGCATTGCGACGTACTTGGTCTATTTGCCAGCCAGGATAAGTGGATAAACCCTGATGTGGTAAAAAATTTCCAGGATAATATGGACAAAGCCGGTAAAAAAGTAACTGTGAAAGAATATAATGCAGCACATGGTTTTGCGAATCCAAGCAACCCCAAATATGATAAAGTATCCACTGAAGATGCCAACCGGGCTGCGGTGGATTTTATTAAGGCAAGGTTGTAAGAAATTTCGCAGCCTGTCCCAACTTGCTTGGGCAAAACCAATCGCACACATTACAAACGCGCGAGCCTGAAACATTTTTAAGATCACAATTTGCCGGATCGCTAATGACTTAATGGTGTCAGCTGAATTTGCTTCGCAAGCCCGTAGGCGGCCGGAACATCATCGTTACTGGTGACTCGTACGCGGCCAAGAACTAGGACTGAGTTGTTTGGTGAGGATATAAGAGTCATACTGCCTGGTACCTTACCTTTCCAGTTCGGTCCCGTGAGAAGGTAATTGCCAGCTGCCATTCCGGTAGTGCGCGTGCCAACGAATGCAAAGTCAGCACCGTCAGACGGGTCAGTGAACTGCACACTATAATAGCGTCCGGAGAAGTCTGGCACATGCAGGACTTGCTGCCCTTTGGAGAGGTCGAGCCAGCCCACGATATAGAGAACGTCATCGGTCCCCGTTGCCAATAAACTGGTCCTTGGTGCCGAAGGCGATGAGCGATAAGGCACCGCATACAGCGAATTGACTGGGGAACCTGACGATGTGTTTGCACCCACGCCCTGATTGATTATTGCAGTTACCGCTCTTTTATAGACACCATAGTACATCGAATAAGGCCGAAAATAAATGAAAGCAAAGGTGCCGGTTAGCCATACAATGACGGTAACGATGACAAATGTAATGAGAACAGGTCCTCCCTTAGATAACCGCTTGTAAATGACCCATCCGAAGATCGCCAGAATGACGAAAATAGTAATATATGGGTGTTCCGAAATAAATCCATTCATATCATTGCATTTTAACGACTGGTGGTACGTGGTACTCTCCATCAATGACAGCCTTGCCGGGCAGATAGGCTCGGAGTGTTAGCTTGAAGTTGCCAGCCGGTGCAGGCAGCCAGTTGGACTCGTGCCCGGCGGGATTCGTGTTCTGAATATAAATGTCAATTGAGCCGCCAGGGTTAGTCGTGAGGCCGGAGCGGTCACCGACGCTGTAGCGATCGATGGGATTACTCACCATGTAACCATGAACATCGGTTACGGTCAGAGACCAGAACGCATTGTTGGGTGGAAGTTGTCCTGCGGGGAAATGCAGGACGTAATTGTGCTGGCCATCAAGCCCAGACCCAGTATTGTCGTTGGTCCTTGTCCAGTACGCGGCCTCCTGCACCACATTGGTCGCTGGAAGGACTTTTGCACATGCTGCCCTCACGAGGATGTCGTTGCCAGGCTGGCCGCATTTCATGATCGTGTTCCAGCCATTCACAGTCGTTGTTATGGCTTTCACCTCAGCGTTCATAATAATATTTGATGTGAGAAACGCAAAAACGCTGCCGATGATGACCCCCTCCACAACACCAGAGAAGACGCTATTGAATGAGAGCAGTTTGAGGATACTTTTCATGCCTTATTTGTATAGGCTCATACCCATCCTTGATGGGAAAGGTACAAGTTGAGATACAAACGTATTCATCATTATCATTGTTGTCAGATTTTTTTCCGGCAATCCAAGGTCGCTTACTCCTACTTTGCCGGATTTGTAATCGCGCTATAGTGATTAAAAGAATTTGCAATCCGACTTCCTCTTCCTCCCTTGTCTGTGTGCCCACAGACCAGTATCATCAAACTCGCCGACCTACCTGGAAGCCAATCGCTTACAAAATATTAATTTGAACTTGGGTTAGTTTTCGGTCTTTGAAGACACCGACCGGGGAACCAAGGGCTACTTGCAAAGAAAATCAGCGTGTATAAATCAAATCAAAATCATGTACCCAGTCCTTGCCATTGGTTGACTTCTCCCAACCGGCTGTGATTGTTTTACCATCCTTACTGATGATGCCTTTGAAACGCTGTGAAAAGCCATTGGCCTTTCTCCATATTTTCCATACACCTTTGTCAAAACTCATTTGATAGATCCTGGAAACATTCCTGTCGTCATAGTAAAATATGGCAAATTCTTTCTTTAATTCATCTCTGCTGATAAGCCATGTAGCTATAGGATTGCCTGTATTCCTGTCACCCTGGTGCATGGCTAGATAACCTCCTTCCTCTATCCATTCAAATGAAGTTTTTCCATATACTTTGGCATGAGGGCCGGGAAGAAATGATGCGTTAGAAATTTCCATTACCCAGTTCCCGATCAACATTTCAAGTGGCTTGAGTGATGGATTAGGTTTATATTCATTTTGTTTTGTGTTTTTCATCTGCTTATATCTTTGATCTGAAACTCCTTTATAATTTCATGTTTTTTGCATTTTTGGAACTAATTGAGATCCTGAAAATACAACAAACACAGTATTTTTGTGTTTAATCTTTTTAAAAATCAGAGTCATGGTAGGACAAGCAAAGAAAGAGCATTTGAAAAAGTGCTCAACAAGCCCATAAGAACCGAAGCCGCGATTCCACCCTTCGTTCTGAAGGTCATTTTCCCCATATTATCAATATTTAAGGGAGGTATGGGTGACAGCTTCAAATGATAAAATATTTAAATACAGGCGCTTACGTGAGTGAGAACACTCATTTACAGAAAGAACTTTTCTGAGATCTGCCAACGGTTGAAGAAGCCATAAGACTGTATTGCCCGGATAAAAATTTGATTCAGGAATAAAAAACTCCTCTAACCCATGACGTGCCACCTTATCTTTAACTATTCTCTTCCGCTTCCTCTTTTTTAATGACTCGGATCAAGGTTTTGACGATGAATATTTCGACCACTAAAAATACGATCGGCACGAGCAACATGGCTGTTATATTTCCTTCTGCAATAGTCAGAATAATGGTTTGAATTTCTATTAATGCCCTTACAATTGTTAAAATGGTCAGTGCTTCAGGCGCCCCTTTAATGATGGTAATAAATCCCAGGGCCAAGCCAATCGCCAGGTTTCTGGATGCATATTCATAGCCTGCGCTTTTGAGTGCGGGATTTGTCAGATCGAGTCCTGTTGCATTATGAAAAAGTATGCTCATGTCGAAGTAACACATCAATCCGTAAGCAATATTCAATACTGCAAAAATGCCTACAACAATTCTTACCCACCTTGGGACATTATCTACATGTGCTGCCATTTTTTTATGATTTTGATGTTTAAAAAATTGTTGTCAAATATAAAAAATAACAAACAATCGCAATGTATTTATTAGATTATCAAAATGTCACCCTGATGTTTTTTATATGGGAAATTGATTTCACTCACACAAAATTAACTTGGCGACTATCAGATAGTTTGTAAATTTGACTGACACACTATCGTACAATAGCGCAACAATCCATATACCTGAATCATACTCCGGTACACGGTTAAATTAATACAAGCAACTCATGAAAAGTGCAGGAAAATTATTTAAAACCATTCTAGTTCTGATCGTAGGATTTCTATCGATATCCTTAAAAGGTCAGGATAATAAAGCCATAAAGGATTCTCCTACTTCAGGAAAGTTGTATGACGAAATAGTGCATATGGATTCGCTTTTGTTTGATGGTTTTAATACAAAGAACGTTGACAAAATGAAAATATATTTTGATTCAACCCTGGAATTATACCAGGATAATATTGGCGTTCGCAACTACAAGGAAACGGTTGCAGCATTTGGCAATCTTTTCAAGCAGGATTATGTGCTTACGCGCAAACTGGTTCCGGGCACTATGGAAGTTTATCCCATAAAAGGATTTGGTGCCATACAAACTGGCCTGCATACTTTTTCGCACAAAGAGAATGGCGAACTAATAACGGCGACTTTTAAATTCATGAATGTCTGGCACAAAACAGGTAACACGTGGCGAATTACCCGTCTAGTAACCTATGATCATCCGGAGGACTGGAAATAGCCTAACAGATATTTTAAAAAAAATCCGGCTTTTAAGCGATATTTGAGCCCGGCGAGAGTGTAAAACCATTCCGTAATAAATCTAATGACAGACACAGCATCCCTAGCAAAGGAATACAAGCATTCACATCCCATTGTATTTATGTTCCTGGTGCTGCCATTTGGTATCAGCAGCGGTTATGTTACCGTTGCCTATTCATATCTCTTTTCAAAGGCAGGTGTACCGGTAGATGCCATAGCTGCGCTGGTCGGCGCTTCACTTTTACCTCATATTATTAAATTCTTATGGGCACCATTGGTAGATGCAACACTGTCATTAAAGAAATGGTATTTCCTTTCCGGGCTCGTTACGGCGGCATGTATTTTTGCAACCGGGCTTCTGCCCATCAGCCAGGCAAGCCTTCCGATTGTGACTGTCGTTATCGTGGTTGCAAATGTGGCCGTATCATTTTTAGGTATTACCACAAACGGACTTGCCGCTTATGATATTCCACCTGAAATGAAAGGCCGGGTAAGCGGCTATATGCAGGCTGGTAATCTTGGCGGTGCGGGCCTCGGTGGTGGCGCAGGATTGTGGCTGGCCCAACATCTGTCACAAACGTGGATGGCTACAGGTATCCTCGGTATTGCATGCTTCTTATGTTGTATCGGTTTGTTTTTTGTAAAGGAACCACAATCAACGGTGAAGGTTGCGAAGGTGTTGGATACCATGCAAAACCTGTTTAAAGATATCTGGGTAACCCTAAAATCCCGGATGGGATTCCTTGCTATCTTTTTATGTTTTCTGCCGTTAGGCACCGGAGCAGCGTCAAACCTATGGGCAGCAGTGGCGGGCGACTGGCATGCAAGCGCTGATACGGTAGCATTTGTTACGGGGTTGATGAGTGGCATTATTACTGCCGCAGGTTGCCTCGTTGGTGGGTGGATCTGCGACAGGATGGACCGCAAACTTGCTTATGTTATTTTTGGCTTGACCGAAGTGATCTGTGCCATTGTTATGGCTTATGCACCCCATACCGAAATCATGTATATTGTCTGGACATCGTTTTATGCATTCTCCCTTGGTATGTGTTATGCCGCCTTCAGTGCTTTTGTTTTTGAAGCCATTGGGAAAGGAGCTGCCGCTACCAAGTTTACGGTTTATGCTTCGCTCTCTAATTTCCCTATTTACTACATGACCATTGTTGATGGATGGGCACATACGCATTATGGCCCCGCGGGCATGCTGAATACAGAAGCCGTTTTTGGAGTTATCGGTATTGTTTTATTTTTTCTATTACTGGCTTATGTAAACCGCAGAAAAAAAATTCCGGTTTATTAATCCATTATCGCACAGCGAAAAACTTCTTGTCCATTAGGCCCTTTCCAGATTATTTTTAATTTATTTTAAGAAAAATTTGGTCAAATGTTAATGAATATTAATTTTTGCCGGATAATTAATTAACACCCACTAAAAAGACAAAAAAATGAAAAAATCCAGAAAATTTTTACTTGTAGTATTGGCTTCGTTATCAATAACCTTTGCAAAAGCCCAGGTCGAGTTTGACCATAGCCTGGGGATTACAGCATTGTTTTCACAGAACAACGGTGGCTGGGGATTTACCTACGATCCGAGGTTGAATTTTGCAAAACTGGGGGACAATGGAGTCCTTTCTGCCGGCACACATTTGACCCTTGGAATATCGTTGAGTTCTCAAAACCCGGATGGAAATTCATTGGTATTTGATCTGCCATTAATGCTTGAATATAATTCAGGCTTTGGGTCCACCAAAGATAACGATGCCTCTTTCGGATGGTTTGGAGGTATCGGATATGATGTGTCAAGTGTACAGGCCGATGATAATGGGACCAATCATTCAAGCGGAGTCATCTTCAATGTTGGGGTAAGGTTTGGGGCTAAAGTACCATTGAGTATCAGGGCTTCATATCTCTTAAGTTCTGCTTCTAATGATCCTAGTGCATCGAACGTTATTGGGGTAGGAATATCCTATATGTTTGGTATGCGGAAATAATATTTGATTGAGTTTTAAAACCTCCATGTTTCTTCATTAAATAAAGAAGCGCGGAGGTTTTTTTATGCAGGTTGGTGAGTCAGGCTGCTTATAAGTCCTTTTAAAGTTCCCTGCAAAAAATTAGGGCATGCATACTACCGTTCTATAACTTTTAATCTATTTTCGTGTGGCACTTATTCCGGGTTTACATGGCCGGCAATTATTCACCATAAAAACGCGAACATGTTTAACAAAATTTTCTTTACGCTTATCCTTTTGCAAGGGTTTATTCTATCAGGCTTTGGTCAGACGGCTGCACATAAACCCGCAGATCTTCTAAAAATCCTAAAGGCTTCCAAAACTACTTATACAGTTGGTAATCTGGATATGGTTATACCTGATTCAAAGTATAATATAACGAATAGCGCCAATATCATGCACGAAGATTCAAATGGTCAATTTGTTGCGAAGAAAGTAGTACTTGCCAAAGGAGCCGATTCAACATGGAACGAAGCGGAAAGATTATTCAAAGAAGACAGCAATTACAAAGAGGCACGAAAGGTATACAGGGATGTACTTGATATTGATCCTGATTATTATCCCGCCAAAATGCAGATTGCCAAAACTTTCGAAATTGAAAAAGATTATGAAAAAGCAGAGGCATCGTACAAACAAGCCATCAGCAAAAACTATGTGGATTATCTGCCGCATCAGCTAATTGCAGAAGACTACCTGAAAGAGAAAAAATATGATGAAGCTGTTGATGAAATTTCTGTTGCATCGGTTCTTAACCGGAACGACACTTCTGTATCAGCAGACATGAATAAAATATATGCCAAGACCCGGATGAAATATGGAGATTGGACTTTTACCCCGCAATACAAACTTGAAAAAGGTAAGACCGATGCTGAAATAAGTGTCCTGGTTAAAAAAGGCTGGTATGGTTATGCGATTGCGAAAGCCATCTGGAAATATGAGCCGGGATATGCGCAGAACACAGATGCAACTCCTGATAATGTAACCCTTATCCAGGAAAGAGAATGCCTGATGAACCTGTTGGCAGGACAGGATTCTATAAAGGCAAAAGATACAGATCCTGGTATTTTGGCACTTGCAGACGCCCAGGATTATAAATTGATGGATGGGTTTATTTATTATGAAATCCTATTGCCCGCACATCCTTCTCTTGTGTACCAATTGCCGAATAATGTCATCAAGTCGATAAGGGATTACGCAGTATTAGGCCGTGGCGGTCTGCCACCGAAGAAGAAATAAAGAGAGGGGAAGAGTGAATTTTTTGAAATGAATTTCAAAAAGAAGTTGTTTCTTTGTCAAACGGAAGTAAGATTGATATAATTATGGCAACTGGCATAAAAGGGCTAAAGTTTGAAAATGATGCAAAAGGTCGGGCTAAAAAAGTAATTTTTGATCTGGATCTGTACGGCGAAATGCTCGAAGACATTATCGATGGTATTGTAGCCGATGCAAGGAAAAATGAACCTGGTATCGCTGTCGAAGATTTCATAAAAAAACAAAACCAAAAAAGAGGCATTTCTGTCAGGAAAAGTAAAAATGCGCCAGGTAATCATCCAAAAATCAGCGCAAAAGGAAATTGATCATCTGCCTGATTATATTTACAAAAAAGTAATTCGGGCAATCCTTTCTTTAAAAGTGAATCCATTCCCAACAGGATTTAAAAAACTTTCAGGTCGTGAAAACGAGTATAGAATTAAGGCTGGCGATTACCGGATTTTATACTCTATAGACAATACATTTGTTACCATTTATGTATTCAGGGTCAGGCATCGCAAAGATGTTTATCGAAAGGACTAAGCCGGGTTTACCCCAATTCCTAATTCCTAATTCGCAATTGGGAATCCACAAACCCATACAAATTAAACTCCCCCTCTTCCAGCTTTTTTAAGATCGTCTCCGCAAGTACATGCTTATCAATATCTTTCATCCGTTCTGATTGGATGAGCTGGTAGGCTTTTTCGGCTAAAAGATATGCTCTGCGTGATAGTGTCCGGCTGCTATTTAAATGAGATTCGAGCGCTTCGGCGAGGGTATCTATGCCCGTATTTTCGGTGGCGACGGTGGCAATAATTGGCGGCATCCAGGCGGAAGCTGGTTTTTGGTGGAGAATTTTTGCCAGGTTGGCTTTGAAGAGATCGCCACCGGGGCGGTCGGCTTTATTCACGACAAAAATATCTGCAATCTCCATGATTCCCGATTTCATGTTCTGGATATCATCACCCGCTTCGGGCACTAAAACAAGCACTGTGGTATCGGCTATGCCGGCTATTTCAATTTCAGACTGGCCTACGCCCACGGTTTCAATGATGATCTTGTCGAATCCAGCGGCTTTCAGTATATCGGTAATTTCTATGGTTTTGGCCGAAAGTCCACCGAGGGAACCTCTTGTAGCCAATGATCTTATAAAGACATTCGGATTCGTGTAATGACTCGCCATTCGAATCCTGTCGCCAAGCAACGAGCCCATGTTGAA
>JABDEJ010000085.1 GCA_013287095.1 Bacteroidota bacterium
TCCCAATACATATTTCTGCATTCACTTGTTTCAGACTCTCTAAGCTAAGCAGGTTGTTGCTTCCAAGATCGAACATCATCCGGCTTGTTCTTCCGCAAAAGCAGGCACTTTTTCTATGATTTTTAAAGGATCCAGCTTCTGAACTTCCTTTTCTGAATATTCAGGTGTCCATAAAAATTTTGTTCCCAAAGTAAATGCTTTAATAACCCTGTCAGAATTCATTGCCAGGTATGTGGCCACGTAGCCACCCATACTGTAGCCAAAAATATTTATCTTATCAATATGCCATTTGGCCAGTTCGTACAGTACCTCATTTGCAAAAGTAATGATGCCGAAATCACCATGGGCTGACTTATCTCCGTGACCTGAAAAATCAAGAGTATATATTTCAAAATGCTCTTCCAAAAGAGGGATAAGGCTTTGAAACTGGCTTTGAGCACCCAAAGCCCCGTGAAGCAATAAAAGATCTTGTTTTTCCACGAGAACAAAAGTCGGAATATTTAATTACAGTTAATGCAATCAAACTAAAATACCAGATACAAACCTGTCCTTCCCATTCAGGTCTTTTTTGATCAAAACATTGGTAAACCCTTTCGATTCAAGCATGTTCTTTACGTTTTTTCCAAAAGCCTCATTAATTTCAAAATAGATTTTGCCTCCCGGTGATAAATGCGAGAGGGCCATGTCACTAATTTTTTCATAAAACCTTAACGGGTCATTGTCAGGCACAAAAAGCGCTAAATGAGGATCATGGTTCAGTACGATAATATGCATGTCTTTTTGCTCAGATTCAGTTACATAAGGTGGATTGCTAACAATGATGTCAAACTCTTTAAGACTATGCCAGGTTTTTTTTTCTAGGATGTTACGCTCTTTGAATTGAATCTCAACATCATTCAATTTGGCATTCATTCGCGCCATCCGTAATGCTTTATTGCTAATGTCAATTCCTGTTAAATCCGCATTCTTTAATCCGCATGCCAATACAATTGAAATACAACCACTTCCGGTACCAATATCCAAAACCTTAAGCCCTGTTTCTTTTTTATTTTCATTAATAATCAATTGAACCAGTTCTTCAGTTTCCGGCCTTGGGATCAATACATTTTTATTGACTTTGATTTTAAGACCATAGAAATCAGTGTGCCCCAATATTTGTTGAATTGGGCTACCTGTCAATAGCTTTTGGAAAAGCCTTTCCATCTTGTCTTCCTCTTTTTTATTGATTTGACGTAGTGGATCAAGTGCGAGATCTGTGCGATTGATATTCAGCTTTTCTTCGAAAACAATACGCGCGATGCTCGCTGCCTCGTTTTTATCGTATAGTCCTGTAAGACTTGACACTAAATTTTTAAAGAGTAAAGAGGCCTGCATCAATTTGGGTTGTAAGTATCGTAAAGGAACGAATTTAACTAAAAAGGCTGAAATGCTTAATTTTGAAAAATGTCAGACCACGAAAAATATATGGCGCGCTGCCTGGAGCTGGCAATGAACGGGCTTGGATATACCAAAACAAACCCCCTTGTCGGATGTGTGATTGTATATGAAGGCAAGATCATTGGGGAAGGATACCATCATATTTTTGGTGGCCCTCATGCCGAAGTAAATGCCATTAACAGTGTTTCTGACAAGTCATTGCTGAATCGAGCAACGCTTTATGTAAACCTGGAACCCTGTTCGCATTGGGGCAAAACTCCTCCCTGTGCTGACCTTATTATTGAAAACCAAATCCCTTATGTCGTTATCGGGACCAAAGATATTTATGAAGAAGTGAACGGCAGAGGTATTGAGCGACTAAGAAACGCAGGGATAAACGTAGAAACAGGCATTCTCGAAAAAGAGAGTATTGAAGTGAACAGAAGGTTTTTTACCTTCAATATTAAAAAACGGCCTTATATCATTTTGAAATGGGCAGAAACAGCGGATGGATTCATAGCAAAGGAAGATCATAGTTCCAAGTGGATCAGTAATGAATATAGCCGGCTTCTGTCTCATCAATGGCGGGCTGAAGAGTCCGCAATCAAGGTAGGTACAAATACAGTGAAATATGATAACCCGCAGTTATCATCTCGCGACATGAAAGGCAAAAATCCTATAAGGATTGTTTTGGATAAAGATTTGAAACTACCGGAAAGCCTTCACATTTTTGACCGTACCCAGAATACTATCGTGTTTACCGAAAACCTAAAGGAATCTAAGGAAAACCTTAGTTATGTCCAATTGAATTTCGATGCGAAGGATTTTTTGAAACTGGTCCTAAACTACTTACATAATATTGGTATCCAGTCAGTTATTGTAGAAGGTGGGGCAAAACTACTTCAATCGTTTATTGATGCGGACTTGTGGGATGAAGCCCGGATTTTTGAAGCAAAAAATGCCTTTTTTGAAAAAGGAATCGCAGCGCCAAACCTAAGCAAGCTCCATTCACAAAATATTGCAATAGATGAGAATGAATTCCATATTATTTTCAATGACTAAACTGTCATTTCGACGATAGGAGAAATCTGTCAATGTTTTCATTTCGAGCCTTGCGGGAAATCTGATTGAGGCGTTGTTAAAGAGACTGATATTATTAACTTTTAATTGAATTAAATCAGATTTCTCGCTGCGCTCGAAATGACGGCTTGGGATTTCTCCTATCGTCGAAATGACAAGTAGCGAAATGACAAAAAATTATCCAATCTTAAACGAAGTCATGGATATTGGCCCCATGGTTTTGTCATTAAAGAAACTCAAATTTTCATTGTTCTCCTTCATGCTTAATGCATACAGCATTGGCAGGTAATGTTCAGGGGTAGGGACAGCAAGGGAAGCCTGCCTGCCCAAATGATCATAAGATATCAGGTTTTTGGTATCGTCATTTTGAATAAGGGTCTTAAACTTTTCATTGGCTTCTTCGGCCCAGTCCATTTTGGCATTAAAGTCATTCCAGTTTATCAGTCCAAGGTTATGAACCATATTTCCGCTCCCCAGTATCAATATGCCTTTCGTCCTCAAAACCGCCAGTTCTTTGGCCAGGCCAAAATGCCATTGTGCATTTTTAGTGTAGTCAAGACTTAATTGAATGATAGGAATATCCGCATTGGGATACATATTCTTCGCAACGCTCCAGCAGCCGTGATCGAGGCCCCAGGCATGGTCAAGTCCTACCAAAGCGCCTTTGATTGATTCTTTGGTATGTTCGGCAGTTACTGGACTTCCCGGTGCGGGATATTGTACATTAAAGAGTTCCTGCGGGAAACCTCCAAAATCATGAATCGTTTTTGGGTGTTCCATCGCAGTTACAAAAGTCCCTTTCGTTTCCCAATGAGCTGATATACAAATTATCGCACGCGGTTTTGGAAGTTGCTTGCCCATCACAGCCCAACCTTGGCTAAATTCATTAGATTCAATAGCATTCATCGGACTTCCATGCCCCACAAACAGAACAGGCATTTTATTTTCAGTACCGGGAAGGTTCCTGGTAAGTCTTTCAAGATCAGATAATGTCGTCATAGAAAATAGTCCCAAAAGGGAGGTTTTAATAAATTGGTTCCTATTCATAAACCCTTAATTTCTGATTAAGGCAATTTTATATGTTACAACATATATATCTTATCCAAAAGTTCCAATTCCCGATTCTTACTTCTTACTTTTCACTGCTCTTAAGCTGGCTCATTATTTTCAAAATCAGGTCATTCTGGATTTCAAGGTGCTGGAGAATGGTTTCAATCTCTTCTTCAGCCTTGGTATTCACGTCAAAATCTGCCTCAGCCCGCGCTTCTGAATGGCGACCCTGGAGGTTTTGCCCGACCATAATAAGTGGCATGAGGAATATTTGGATCATATTGGATATAAAGAGCCAAAGCACAAAGGCCGGATAAGGGTCAAAGCGAAGCGATTGTGGCGCAAACATATTCCATGACAACCAAATAATTGTCCATGCGAAAATGATGATGAAGAAGCCCATGGTGCCTACCTTCTCTGTGATCCATATGGCAGCTTTCTCCAGGTTTGTTAGCTTCTCCTTTTGCTCAATAACTACATTCCGGATGGGTTTATGTTTTTTCCTGATTTCCTCAAGAGTCAAAGGTTTTTGTGGTTCTGCCATGATGCTGATAAATTTTGCCCTAAAATTAATTCTTATTGCCGAACTACCGCAATGCTAAAATAAAAACGCCGGCGGGAAATTCCTGCCGGCGTTTTTAACCTCATCCTTAATCCTTCTCCTCAAGGAGAAGGTAATATGTATGTCTTTAATCAGCACCCTGATCTTGTCCCTGATCTTGTTGTTGCTGATTATCCTGAGGGAAAATCGAGTTATAATTGTCTGCCTCCGGTTTTACCTTGTTCAATAGTTGCGTTTCATTGTTTTGTTTTGCAATCTGCACCAGGTAATTCAAAGCCGCGGTTGCCAATGGAATCCTCTGGAAATTGTAGAGGTCCTGTTCCATGGTTTTGTTCTTGCTGGCTTCAGCATAGTATTTCAACTCTTCAATGTATATGTCTGCAACACGATTGGCAAGTTTTCTGGCCTGGTCCTTCTTGCCAGCTTTAAAATAGATATCAACCGCCGGGACAATATTATAGTAATATTGATATGGCACATCTGTTTCAGGTATATATTTCAAACTCATGTCCACAAGCTTTACAGCACTGTCTATTTTATTTTCATTCATGAGCCTGGTAGCAAGTTTTTGCAATACCCCACGTATGTTTTCGCTTTGGCGGGCCAATACGAAATCAACATAGGTGTTAGGGTATTTATCCAGGTCGCCCCATCCGAATTTTGTAGTAATGTTCTTATACATGGTGTCAACTTCCATCCTCTTGTCATCACCTCCTTTTGGTATGATAGCATTATTGCGAACGGGCGTCAACCTGTATGCAAGACCTTCCTGTTGTAAATATCTGCCAAGGCCAAGGTATTCATCCGGGCCTGAAGTAATGGAAAAATAGATCGGGTTTTTCCAGTTGTTAGTCATGATAAAATCCAGGAGCATGATATCGGATTTGTACATATTGTTCTTATGTATATCAATATCAATATTTTCAGATATCAGACCGGTGTCACTCAAGGCTACAGTACCACTTGCAATCGCGGCTCTTCTGTCAACATGAATCCTGAATTTTTTTGTTGGCAAAAATGGGGACCTTATTCCATCTTCATCGGCAGGTAATTTGGTATCCGCCCGTTTACTTGCAAGAAATGCCAGAACTTTCTTCAGATCAGTATATCCTTTCTGGTCATATTGTTTTGCATATTCCTCATAATAGGGAACATAATCCCAATCTACCGTTTGATCTTCTGTCAAAGTAAAGGGCAGTCCGATGGCATTATTTACAGGTGCCCTCATCTGGTTGATATAAGAATCTGTACCAAAAAGGCTTAGGTTCACAATCCGGATATCATCTCTGATCCCTTCTGTTTCCTGGGCATACCAAAGCGGGTAAGTATCGTTATCGCCATTGGTAAACAAGACCGCATGGGGAGCGCATGATACGAGATAATCAGCGCCATAATCTAATGAACACATTCGTTTCGAGCGGTCATGATCGTCCCATTCCTGACCAGCCATAAGAGCTGGTACAGCTACCACGCAAATACCTGTAGCTAATATTGCAACGGTCGTACCGCTCATAGATGCCAGTCGCTTTCGGATAAAATCGAAAAGCCACAATACCCCAAAGCCTATCCATATTGCATATACATAGAATGAGCCTACAAATGCATAATCCCTTTCACGAGGCTGGGGGGATGGCATATTTAGATAAATTTCAATGGCAAGCCCGGTCATAAAGAAAAACACGCAAACCATAAAGAAATCTTTTCTGTTTCTTTTATAATGGTAAAACATCCCAAGCAATCCCAGGATAAATGGCAAACCATATAACTTATTTAATGCCCTGTTTGAAGACATAAAATAAGGTACGCCTTTTGATGGACCTCTCTGAAGAATGCCACTGTCAATAAATGGGATACCGGTTATCCAGTTTCCCTGGAAAAATTCATTGATAATGCCCTGCATATCATTTTGCCGACCGATAAAATTCCAGGCAAAGTAGCGCCAATACATATAATTGAATTGGTAATTCCATGCAAAAGCAAGGTTGTTTTTGACAAAACTCAGACTGTTTTCATTTTTTACATTGCCCCAGTATTTATAACCATTGATGTATTGGTCTCCCTGGCTGGCCATACGCGGAAAAATGGTCTTGTATTTAGGATTTGGGAACTCATACGTTTTCTTGTGGCCGGCTTCAACATAGCTATGTCCTTTAACATCTGTACGATACAATTGACCGGCATCTACTACCTTAATGGTTTGGTTTTCATAAGAATTTTTGGTGTATGCCGTATAATACGGCCCGTTGAACAAATACATATCTCCATACTGATCACGGCCCAGGTATCCAAGGAAATTATATACATCCTGGGTATCGTTCATATCAATGGCAGGGTTGGCATAAGAACGAATAGGACACAGGGCATAGCAGCTATATCCTATAATAACAGAAATAAAACAAAGCATGGCCGTATTGAGCATAACTTTATTCTTCTTATGCGACCACCATATCAGATAACCACATGCAACAAATACGATAAAGTAAAAAAACAGGACCCCGCTCCAGAAAGGCATTCCAAAGCCGTTAACAAATATCCTGTCAAATCCCGCACTGATGGAAATCATGTATTGAATAATACCGAACTGAACAACTGCCAATGCGCCAATGCCAAGTAAGATGGCAGCTCCAAGACCTTTCCAGGTAACCTGAGGGTATTTTTTATAATAATAAACAATAAATATAACAGGTATAACCAGCAAGCCCAGTAAGTGAACACCTATGACGATACCTATCATATAGAAAATAAGAACCATCCATTTCAGGTTGTTCGGCTGATCGGATCGAATCTCCCATTTCATAATAAGCCAGAATACAAGCGCTGTCATCATTGACGACATAGCATAAACTTCGCTTTCAACTGCTGAAAACCAGAAAGTATCAGAAAAAGTATAGGCCAGTGCCCCGACTGCGCCTGCGCCCATTATAGCCCAGACCGCGCCTTTTTCCATATTGTCCCTGTCTTTGACCATAAATTTAAGGGCAAGAGCAGTTATGGACCAAAATAAAAATAAGATGCAAAATGCGGAATTTAACCCAGAAACCGAATTAGTCAATATCGGGATCATTTTCATGTTCGATCCTGCCAACAATGTCGCCAAGTGGTAAACCAGCAAGTAAAACGGCGCTCCCGGTGGGTGGGGCACTTCAAGACGTTTGTCTGATGGTATGAACTCGCCGCAGTCCCAAAGGCTCACGGTATGTTCGATGGTAGATAAGAAAGTAAATGCTGCAATACCGAATACAAGCCACCCAACGATGTTGTTTATCCGGTTATAAGTCTTAAAATCCATGTTTTGCTGAATATTTTTTATTTCGAAGGTGCAAATATCTAAAATTCAAAATGATTTTAGGCTGTTTACACGCGATTTCATTCGGGGTTCATTTTTTAGGGTGCTGATTATGCCTTGCTTTTCACCCAGGCCTTCACATTTTCTTCAAGCATATCCAATGGTAAAGCGCCCTTTATAAGCAAGATGTCATGAAATTCCCGGATATTGAATTTGGCACCAAGCTGTTTTTTGGCCATTTCCCGGAGCTCAAGTATTTTCGCCATGCCAATTTTATAAGCCGTTGCCTGCCCCGGCCAGATGATGTACCGTTCAATGGCATGTTCGCATTCAATTGGAGGCTCTGCCGTATTTTGTTTGAAATAATTGATAGCCTGGGTGCGACTCCAATGTTTGAAATGAATGCCGGGATCTACCACGCAACGGGCAGCCCGGAGCAATTCCATGCTCAGTCTTCCAAAATCAGAATAAGGATCGGAATAAAAACCACCCATTTCTTTGGGCAGGTATTCGCAATACAAAGCCCATCCTTCTACATAAGCTGTATAATCGCCGTATTTCCGGAACTGGGCCAGCCCTGTCAGTTCCTGTGCAATGGATATCTGCATGTGATGTCCGGGAATGCCTTCGTGATAAGACAAAGCTTCCAACTGGTAAAGAGGTGACTGGGTCATGTCCGCGAGGTTGACATAGTACCTCCCGGGCCTTGACCCATCTATCGCAGGTTGTTCATAAAAAGCGCTTCCGGCGGAGCTTTCCCGAAATTTTTCGACTGCCTTGACGACAATATCAGCCTTGGGTTTGGTAATGAATATTTCATCAAGCCTCGCTTTCATTTTGGCGATATAATCCGTGGCAATGGCCAGGTATTGAGCCCGACCGGCATCTGTATTAGGCAAAAAAGATTTTTTATTGTTTGGATCTTTCACAAAAGCAAAGAAATCATGGATATCGTCATTTTTAAAGTTCACCTGCTTCATGATCTTGTGGATCTCTCCATGTATCCTGGCCACTTCACTTACTCCGAAATCATAAATCTGTTGCGGGGTCATATCGGTAGTGGTTTGATGCCTGAGAGACATTTTGTAATAAGTATCCCCATTCGGCCAGCTCCAGGCACCAACGGTCGTATCGGCTTTTGTACCTAAGTAAGTCAGGTATGCGATAAGTTTGTCATATCCGGGTTTCACCGATTTCATTAAGGCATCGGATGCAGCCTTTTGGAGGGAGTCACGTGTAGCTTTTGAAAGACTTGTCAAAGCATCTGTTTTGCGGATAAAATCTTGCATCAATGGACTCATCAACATCGGACGCATGTGATTTTTTTTAATTTGCTCTACCGCTTCAGAAGGCAAACTTGACTGATTAGTAGTATCATACACCATACCAAATGGCTCCCCGGTTATTATATTTTTGCAGGCGGTAATCACTTTGGGATACACAAATTTTGGCGGAACGATCTTTAATGCCTCGCTTGCTTTCATATTGACAATAAGCTGGTCAAATAAATGGTTTACTTTGCTCAGCCTTGATATATAATCCTTAGCATCCTGCAGATTTGAAATTAGATGCACATTGACCAGAAAAGTAGGCACCTCCGTATGCAAACCGTCTTCCTGGTTTACGGGATAACCATAATAGCGATAGATGTAGGATTCA
>JABDEJ010000086.1 GCA_013287095.1 Bacteroidota bacterium
AAAATAAGGTTACGCCCTAATCTGCTCCATAACGCTTTTAGTATCTTATTTTTAAACTCTTTCACTTCTTTTTGATACAAAGGAACGCCCAATAGAGTGCAAGTTGGAAATTTTATCGACCAAATACCCGTTTTTTTCGACCAAATGAGTAGAATGGTCATATTTGCAAAGTTGTCGAATAATTTAGCGGGTTGGTCTAACAAAATTTTAAGTAATTCAGGGATGCCTTTGCTTTGCATCATCATTTGAAAACAAAAACTTAAAACAATGAAAAAGAAGTGATGAATGCCTATATAGACCTGGAATTGTTGCGGTTATCAGATGTGGACCAACTGCATTTTACAATAGTATCGGATAATAATTATCATATTCCACCCTTGCTTTGGCTGCCTGTTTTGGAAAATGTTTTTAAACATGCAACAAGGGTTATTACCGATAACTATTTTATTGAATACCGTTTTGAAATACTGGATCATGTTCTAACCATCTATTCCAAAAACAACTACAAATCAAATGGTAGTGGACAAACCAAAGAAAAAAACGGTGGTATCGGGCTTGAAAACCTGAAAAAAAGACTTTCTTTGCTTTATCCTGATAAGCATGCGATAGAAACCAGTAATGACGATTCTTTTTACACCACCGAATTGAAAATATACCTGGCCTGACATGAAAAAAATAAGGACATTAATTGTTGATGACGAGCCTATTGCACAGGATATACTCGAGACCTATATTTCCAAAATACCTGAACTGGAACTCGTAAGCAAATGCAAAAATGCCCTTGAAGCATTTAGCATCCTCAATAAAGGAGAAACCGATCTGATGCTTCTGGACATTAACATGCCTGAAATAAGCGGAATGGATTTTTTAAAGAGCCTTAAAAACCCTCCACTGGTTATTTTTACGACAGCTTATTCTGAATTTGCCATAGAAAGTTATGAACTCAATGCCATTGATTATCTCTTGAAACCGATATCGTTTGACCGGTTTTTGAAAGCCATTGACAAGACCGTAAAAATGATGCAACCGGGAGTTTCTTCGATATCCTCAGCATCCAAAGGCCAGGATATGTTGCAGGAAAGTGCAGCCAACCTGATTTTTGTAAAATCTGAGGGGAAGCTCATCAAAATTGACCTCAGCCAACTCTGGCTCGTAGAGGGATTGAAAGATTATATTGTTTTATGGATCGGGGATTCAAAAGTTATAGTGCACACTACTTTGAAAAACATTGAAGAACTGTTACAGAATAATTCTCATTTTATTCGGGTGCATAAATCGCATATAATCAATATTCGATTCATTTCTGAAGTCTGGGGCAATTCCATCAAGATCAAAAACCAGACAATCATTATTGGCAATACCTATCGTGAAGATGTGGACAAGATGCTGGATGAGTATAAGTTGTTGTAGGGATTCAAATATCTTTGAACATAAACCGATGCGGAATCGTAACCTCAACAAATTCTTCTCCTTCAATAATATATCCAAGCTTCTCATAAAAAGGAACTGCAGTTAAACGGGCATGAAGTTCTATTTTTTTATAATTGCTTTCAGCAGCCCATTGTTCTGCAAATGATACAAGCCTTTTACCAATGCTCTGGCCCTGAAGTTCAGGCTCAACGGCAAACTGTCTCATTTTTACCGATCCATTTTCCTGTGGGGACATAATCAGGCAGGCAGCAAGTGTATCATTTAAGGAGAATGCACAAAGATGATGGTCTTTATATTCCATCGCAAGCGCCTCAGCATCAAACTTTAAATTAAGCGGTTTTCTCAGGACTTTATACCTTAATTCAATGGTATTATAATAAGCTTTACCACCGAATTCAATCTCTTTAAAATACAAAAGGTTTGCCTTTAACTATTGATCAAGCAAAAACATCTTTACCTCTTTTTTGGTAATATCGTCGGCAATTTTTTCGCGGCTCATACGCCCGGGTTTCATGGTTGCCAGGATTCTTCCATCCTTCGCATCCAGTACCAGGTCACGCAACAAAATATTGATTTTCCCTGCCGTGCTTGCGCTTGCTTTTATGGGCAATACCTGTACGTATGCATAGTTTGAATCATTGTTCATTACCGCATCATCTATGGTTTTATAATCCACTATTTCTATAGGGTGATAGTATTCTGTCTTTAATTCCTCGAGTGTTGTTTTGGGTGAGACCTGGCTTTTGGCGATCAAAAGTGTTCTTCTTTTGAGCGCTTTGTTATTTTTCTCCATTTCAGCCCTGAAATCTTTAATCTGGTAGTCAGGGGTTTTTAACACTTTTCCGAAAACATACTGCATCATTTGCAAGGCGTAAACAAGGTCTGCCCCTGAAGGGTAGGCTACAGGGAAGGCTACAGAATAGATATCCTCGGCTTTCTTATCTGAATTTACCAATTGAATGGAAATGATACCAAATCCCTTGCTTTTGCTGTAATCGCGAACAGAATCCGTATAATCTCCCCCATATACCGGCCCGATATCCATGGGGTCAACTTTTGAATTTTGAATGGTATAGTGCAAAATAGCATATTTGGAGGCTTTGCCATCCCTGATAAGGGCAGCTACTTTCGGTGCAGACATGTATTCTACCTTTTTCCCGAATTTGTAATTCTTATCTACCACTGTCTGAATAAGCTGGTTGAAATGGGCAACGCCATCTTTATATCTTTGTTGCAGGTCAGGGGTTGGCCGTAGGTCCATGAGTGTGCGTGTGACTTCATCCTGGGTTTCAACAAGCAATACCTTGCTTTTGATACTATTAATATCAGGCTTGTTTGGGGTATCAAACTGTGCGTACGCCGGTGCAAACATCAGTGCCTGCAGGGCCAGAATTCCGATCACTTTTTTCATATTCATTTTTTGGATTACTTTAAACCTTGACGTTTTGACTATAAAGGACAAAAATAGCGTGTTATGTTTGAATGTAGGTATGTACATTCAACTTTTTTAGGTTAAACCGTGAACCGACCTTTTAGTTGTCAGCCCTCATCCCATCAAACAACAACTATCTTTGCATAATAAATTACATTTCGCCAGATGTTCCTTAGTTCTGTAAAAATAGAGAATTTTAAAAATTATGAAGCCGCAGAAGCTGTGTTATATCCTGGCCTCGTTTGTTTTACCGGGTCTAATGGGGCAGGTAAAACCAATCTGCTCGATGCTATTTATTATCTGTGCACCGGCAAAAGTTATTTTAATTCCATTGACCAGCAACTCATTCGGGACGATGCGGATTTCTTTAGTGTAAAGGGGGAATTTGTTAAAAACAATATACCTATCTCTCCCTCTCCCCAAGGAGAAAATCCGAGAGGATTTTTGGAATTTAGGGGTGAGGTCGATTCAGTTTTATGCGTATTGATCAAAGGCCGTAAGAAGGTCATCAAGTGCAATGATGAGGCATACACAAGACTCATAGACCACTATGGTGTTTTTCCGGTGGTGATGGTAGCGCCCGGCGATATGGAACTGATAACAGGGGGAAGTGAAGAACGCAGAAAATGGCTTGACAGCGCTATTTCACTATTGAACAACCAATATCTCATCCAGCTTATTAAATATGACAAGATATTGCAACAGCGGAATGCCGAACTGCGCAAAATCGCTTCTGAAAATGGCAACCAGCCTTCAGAACTCATTGGTACATATAATGCCATGATGGCGCCGATAGCAGAAGATATCCATAACACCCGCAAAAAATTCTGCCAGGATTTTCAACCTTTTTTTGCAGATTATTATCACCGCATTTCCCTGAAAAACGAAGAAGTGTCCTTTCAATACCTGAGCGCCATGGAAGGCGGAAATTATGCGCAGATGCTGGAACATTCGATCAAGAAAGATCTTATCCTGCAACGCACCAATGTTGGCCCCCATCGTGATGATCTTGATTTTCAGATTGGGGGTAAACCACTACGGAAATTCGGTTCTCAGGGACAACAAAAGACATTTTTGCTCGCGCTAAAATTGGCCGAACGACAATTTATCAAATCTGAAACCGGACAAACGGCTTTATTATTGCTGGATGATGTATGCGAACGGCTGGACGGGCATCGTTTGGGCATTTTATTCCGTCTCATTGTTGAAGGAGATGCAGACGGACAGGTTTTTTTGACGGATACCTCCGCAGAAAGAGTGAAAACCTATATAGGCGAAAATGCAAGTGTGCAGTCGTTCAAAGTAGAAAAAGGAAAACTTGAAAAAGAGGGATGATGAAAGAGGCAAAGCATATACTCTTTACCGAAATCTTAGCGTCTTTGCGCCTTTGCGAGAAAAAAATATCGCGCAATGGCGCTAAGACGCTAAGGGAAAGGAGTGAAATAGGAACAGCAAAATATCCTAAATCAGCGCTTCTGTTTCTTTTTATATTATATGCTTGCATGATGAATGCACAGGACAAGCCTGGCCGGAAAGCAGCCATTGATTCTACGTTCTTAGGCGTGGAATATTATGCCAATGAGAATCCTGATGATGCCATTCAACTGTTTACTTCTGCCCTTAAAATAGATAGTACGTATGAAGAAGCCAGATATAGACGGGGAAATGTTTATTATGAGGAAAATAATTTAAAATTAGCAAGAAATGATTATCAATGGCTTGTAAACCACCACACCAAAACTGCAGAAGTCTATGAGCGGCTTGGCGATATAGATACGGCCATGCAGGATTTCAAAGATGCCCTGCCACTGTTTTCGGAGGCCATTGCAATTGACTCAACCCAGGGCAGTTATTTTGCTGCCAGGGGCCTGACCTGGTTTTACTTTGAAAAATATGACAAATCGGCATCAGACCTTAATAAAGCGGTTGACCTTAATTATGACAGTCCGGATTTGTATTCAAGGCTGGGCTATGCAGATTTGAGATCAGGCGATAACAAGGGCGCTGCGCTGTTTTTTACGAAGGCTATTGAAGCGAACCCAAAGAATTATGAAGATTATGCGAATCGGGGGGATGCCTTGGTAGCATTGCACATGCTGGATGAGGCAAAAGAAGATTTGTTATACTATATGAAATTTGATTCTTCAGATTATTCGGTATGGTACAACCTTGCCAGGGCGGATTATGGCCTGAAACAATATGATTCCTCAATCGCTTCATATAAAAAAGTGATCATACTAAAGCCCGGTTATGGGGATACTTATTTCAGGATGGCGCTCGTATATGCCGAAAAAGGCGATTTTAAAAATGCAATAAATGCTTTCAACCTGGCTATCAAAGAATATCCCGGAGACGCCTATTTGTACTATAACCGCGCTATTGCCAAGGCAAAGCTAAATGATGGGTCAGACTATTGTGCCGACCTTAAAATTGCGGCTGGAATGGATTATGAACTCGCTATCAATATGATGAAAAAAGTGTGTAAATAATTAAGAATTAAGAATTAGGAATTATGAATAGGAATTATTGTTGGTATTAGTCCCGGGCGTTATGGTATACAGGTCCCTTATCCCCGGTTTGTGGCACACAGACCGGAACATTCCAGATAAAAATTAAGTTGATTTTTGAGTACGGGAGATCATGAAGGTTGATAACTCTATTTTTCCTGACTCCTGACTCCTGATACCTGACCCCTGACTCCTTATTTTCAATAATAAATCGAATCTATCTGGATGATCTTCTTTACGATCACTTTGTCATCCAACTGAAAAACAACAAAATACATACCCGGGCGGGTTTTCCAGGCCGCACCGCTGAAATACGTATCATATTCTCCCTGAATAAGTTGCTTGTCAACCAAAGTGCCGATATTCCGCCCGACTTCGTCTGTCATGGTGATTTTGACATGGCCGGGACTTGTAAGCAGGTATTGGATATTTGTTTGCAGGCCGAATGGGTTTGGGAAAATATTGAGTGAAAAACCTTGATTAATGCTAAGCAGATCAGAATCAACTTCAGTGCAATATCCTGGCAATGAAACCGTAAGACTAATGTTATATTTCCCATTCCTGGGATAAACATGCAATACATTATATCCCGACCCGGTATCTGAGCCAGTCGAAGATGAGCCTGTCGAAGCAGTCGAAGATGAATCCCCAAAATCCCAGCGGTATTGCCATGATGGATAATTGGGGTTATTAACCGTAAACTTGTACTCAAAACCGCCAATGTTTTTAACAGAAAATTTGGCATTTGGCCGAGGCATAACTGAGATACGCACACTATCGGAATCCGTACATCCGGTAGCTGAAATGGTTTCTTTCAGGTAATAGGTCCTGGATATATTTGGGCTATCAATAGGGTTGCTGATCGTAGATTTAAAGCCTGTTGGTTTTGAAGTCCATTGATAAAGATGCCCTGCACTTGGTGCGCCTCCCAATTGTATTGCTGTTTGTGAGCATATATTTTGTGCTGTTCCTGTTACGGGATGCGGCCTGGGGTTTACTGTGATGATCACCGAATCAAAATTGGTACAGCCGTATGTGTTTGTAACGGTGAGGGAATAAGAAGTGGTTTGGACAGGGGTTACCACAGGATTGGCTATGGTTGACGTATATCCAACAGGGTTTGATAACCAGGAATACGTATCCCCGCTCAATGCATTTGACCCGATTTGGGCAGAAGCGCCCATACAAATACTTTGGCCTGTTCCCGCATTTGCAACCGGAGCCTGGAGGATACTTACAGTGACATTTGCCGAATTGGTATTGGTACAGCCTGTGAGCGTATCCGTTACGGTGAGATCATATACCGTATTGGCCGCAGGGTTTACGACTGGGTTTGCCAAAGTGGAGCCAAACCCTGCAGGAACAGATGTCCATGAATAGGTATAGTTGGGCTGGGCATTTGCGCCGATTTTGATATGTGTGCCTGTGCAGATGGAGTAATTATTTTGACCGCCATCAATAACTGGTAGGGGATTAACATTAATAACCGTACCAAATGTATCATTCTCATTAAATGAATCAATTACTCCATTTGGATTTGAAGTCCAGGCTTTTACGGAATCAATACCGATTGCAAACAATCCTTGGTTAAGGGTAACCACGGTTGAACTATCAGGTAACAGTTTTCCAGCCCAATGGATGGGTTTTTGCAACTTTCCATTAACTTTCCAACCGAGTGTAACTGAATCCAGGCTCAGGGTCCCGAAATTTTTAAGAATGACCTTTACGATTTGATTGCCTGTACAAGTTGTATGCCCAGGCGATGTAATTGAAGCGATACCCGGGTCGTGATAATATGTCTTGAATTTTGCGATGAAGGCGTCTTCAACGCCGGTAAAAGCGGTTTGAAATGCTCCTGAAGTTGAAATGCCTGAACTGCTTTTTGTGCTTCCAGTGATATAGACATTGCCAATGTCATCAACTGCTACACCATTACCTGTTTCCTCGCCAGACCCTCCATAGCTGGTACTCCAAATCCGATTGCCACCGATGTCAAATTCAGCTAAAAACGCATTTCCGTTGCCACCAGATATCCATGCATTGCCTTTGGGGTCAATGGCCACATCATTGCCATAACTCCATTCTGTACCGCCATCACCAAAATAGGTGCACCATAATCTACTGCTACCTGAAGATGAAAACCTTGCAAGGAAAACATTTCCAACAAAACCGTTAGCAGTACTTTGAAACGCCCCTGAACTTGTTAAACCCGAGTCACCTGAATCTGCATACCCTAAAATAAATATACTACCGGAAGACGGGTCTACTGATATACTGGTACCAGCATTACCGCTATTGCCACCAAAATAGGTGCCCCAAAGAAGGCTGCCTGAATTTGAGAATTTTGCAATAAAAGATTGAACACTATGTGGATTGCTTGTTTGAAAGGCCCCAGACGTAGCTATCCCATAAGTACTGCTTGTCTGTCCCGTAATGAAAACATTTCCAGCCATATCTGTTGTTATGCCCATACCCTTATCCGTTCTTTCGCCCCCATAATAAGTACTCCAAACGAGGCTGCCCGCCGAAGAAAATTTGGCTACAAATGCATCTCCAATAGAAGTACTGCCTACGTTACCACCATAATCGGTTTGGTACGCCCCTGCTGTGGCTATGCCAATAAGGCTAACCGTTGTTCCTGTGATAAAAACATTGCCTGATGCGTCTGTGGCAATTCCGAGCCCTTCAGCGCCTTGGTTCCCCCCAAAATAGGTGCTCCATAACCGGGTTCCGGAAAAAGAAAATTTTGCAACAAAAGTAGCGCCATAGTTCCCACTAGTCCCTGGAGTGTAACTATAGGTTTGATAGGCGCCCGGACTCGCCAACCCTGTATCGTCGCCAGTGCTACCGATGATGACTACATTTCCTTTCGGGTCGCTCACAATATCAATGCCAATACTACCATTAGGCCCTGCGTAATAGGTACTCCATATAATATTGCCTTTTGATGAGAATTTTGAAATAAAGGCAATCCCTCCGTTATCGTAATCCGAGTCAACCGAAAAAGGTCCGGTATATTTTGTCTGATATGCTCCGATTGTTGCTATATGTACGGGTGAATTTGTGGTTCCAGTAATATAAATATTACGGGAACTATCCAATGTTATTGAAGTGCTGTAAGTGTTTACGTTTCCGCCGAAATAAGTGGCCCAATCTATAACAGGGTCAATCACCAGGGTTTTTGCTCTATTATACCGGCCTGTTTTAAAACCAATGAGGCCATTTTTTAAAATGGATTGGCTTTCGATTTTCTCTGTCGGGGCGGACCCAAGTGTCCGCTCTTCACTAGCAATCGATTTGCTTGGGCGGACACACGGGTCCGCCCGTACGAATGTGTATGGCGCTGATTCTGTCATTTTTCCCAATGAACAAGAATATTCAATCCCCAAATCTTTTCCTGCCCGTGCAGACCGGATTTTTTTAATGCCTTCAAACCCGTTCCATTGCATTTTAATATCACTCACCTTCCCACCTGGATAAACAACAAATTCATATTTCATACCTCGTGTTTTGGCGTGAAGAACAAGATCAATAAAAGGATAAATATTTTTATAGGTTATTGTTTTATAGGTGTGTACGTTGGTAATTCTTTGCTCGGAAGTATTTGCCAAGTAGAAATTTTCGTAATATTCTTGTTGGTCAGAGGCAAGTACCTGGGCA
>JABDEJ010000087.1 GCA_013287095.1 Bacteroidota bacterium
CTGGCTTATTGCAGTTGCGTTTGTCATCGGGGCGTGCCTATCTGCATTCGCTGGTTTTCTGGGGATGCGTATTGCCACCCGTGCCAATGTTCGTACCACCAATGCTGCCAGAACCAGCCTTTCCAAAGCATTACAGGTATCTTTTTCAGGTGGACTGGTTATGGGGATCAATGTTGTTGCCCTTGGACTTATCGGCATTGTAGGCCTATTCTATTTATTTAATAACATACACAGCATTACAGGAGAGGCAGCCTGGAGCCTGAAAAAAATATTGGAAGTACTTGTTGGTTTTTCACTTGGTGCAGAAAGTATCGCATTATTTGCCCGTGTGGGTGGTGGTATTTATACCAAAGCTGCAGATGTGGGTGCCGACCTTGTAGGTAAAGTAGAAGCAGGCATTCCTGAAGATGACCCTCGTAACCCTGCAACCATTGCGGATAACGTAGGCGATAACGTAGGCGATGTAGCAGGTATGGGCGCTGACCTTTTTGGTTCTTACGTGAGTACTATCATAGCTACCATGGTTTTGGGATTAACCGTAAAATTCACAGGCGGTAAATTTGGGGAATTATCTACCGTGTTACTACCCGTATTGGTAGCCGCAACCGGAATGATATTCTCTATAATAGGTTCTTATTTTGTGAAAGTGAAAGAAGGTGGCAATCCTCAATCTGCTCTTAACATGGGCAATTTTGGTGCGGTTATCATGACTGCTGTCGCTTCTTATTTCCTGATTGATTATATTTTACCAGCACAAATGATGATTGGTGACCTGTCATTCACGCCATTGCAGGTATTTTTTGCCATTCTTATCGGCCTTGCTGTTGGCACTCTTATCAGCCTTGTTATCGAATATTATACTTCTAAAGATCGTCCACCTGTGAAATTCATCGCTCGTCAAAGCGAAACAGGCGCTGGTACCAATATTATCGCCGGATTAAGTGTTGGAATGCTTTCAACCGCTATTCCGGTTATTATTCTGGCAACAGGGATCATTGGCGCTTATGCCGTTGCCGGCCTTTACGGTGTTGCAATTGCATCAGCAGGTATGATGGCTACTACTGGTATTCAGTTAGCTATTGATGCTTTCGGACCGATAGCTGACAATGCAGGCGGAATTGCAGAAATGAGCCATTTGCCAAAAGAAGTCCGTGAAAGGACAGATGTACTGGATTCTGTGGGAAATACAACGGCGGCAATCGGAAAAGGATTTGCTATTGCCTCTGCTGCTTTGACCTCTATGGCGATGTTTGCGGCTTTCAGGGAAACGGCAAATGTTGAATCTATTGATATATCACATGCTAATGTATTAGGCGGTCTATTGATCGGTGGCATGACCCCATTTTTGTTTTCGTCTTTTGCGATTCGCGCCGTTGGTGATGCAGCCAATGCGATGGTGGAAGAAGTAAGACGTCAGTTCCGTGAAATAAAAGGCATCATGGAAGGTACTGCCGAAGCGGATTATGATAAATGTATAGAAATATCTACCAAGGCTGCTTTAAGGCACATGATTGTTCCGGGTGCGGTTGCTATATTGTTTCCTGTTATCGTTGGATTTATCCTCGGTGGTGAAGGTCTTGGCGGTTTCCTGGCAGGGGTACTAGTATCCGGTATCATGATGGCATTCTTCCAAAGTAATGCAGGTGGTGCATGGGACAATGCAAAGAAGCTTTTTGAAACAGGTGTCGAAATTAAAGGTCAGACCTATTTCAAAGGTTCTGAACCGCATAAAGCCGCAGTAGTAGGTGATACAGTAGGCGACCCTTTCAAAGATACTTCAGGTCCGAGTTTGAATATTTTGATCAAATTGGTATCTATTGTGGCCGTTGTCATTGCGCCTCTGTTACCAATGAAAGAAATGAAAAAACAGCTACCTGCTACCAGGGCTGAAATTATTCAACCATCAAATCCGGCACCGACTGCCAATCCGGCTACGACAAAGGCTGTAAGATTCTTTTAAACAAAGTTTCTGATCAGGATTTTTCCCCTTTTGAAGGGCTACTGACGTTTTCAGTTTTAGGTAGGGTGTATTCAGAGATATTTCTTCCTAAGGTGGCATAATCATCATCATCGAATAGATAATAGTATGAATGAGTTATAGCATCAATTTTCTTATTTACAATAGAACCTGACTCCAGAAAAGCTTTCCTAAGATGATTATTGGCGTGGGAACTTCCGGTACCTGAATGTGTTTTGTTTTTCTGAATTGACATATCGTAACTGTTTTAGATTAATAAAAGGTTTTAAGATAACCCTTAATAAGCTATTTTGTTTATACCTCTCTCCTTGACTAACTCGAGGAGGGAAAGATGTCAAATCTACCGTTCAATCTCCCAGCAGTTTCAAAGATTTTTCCATATCAATTCCTTTACCCAGTACTTCTTTAAAAATATCCCCTATTTTTTTAACACGCGCCGGGACATTCTTAATGGTAAAATCAGCTGGTAATAAACCCTTTTTTACTTCATCCCAATGCAGCGGTGTTGAAACAGTTGCGCCCGGTTTTGGCCTGACACTATAAGCCGATGCCAGCGTCTGGCCCTTATTATTCTGCAAATAGTCGATATAGATTTTATCACCCCGGAGTTTGGTATTACGAACGGTTGTAGTGATACCAGGAAGTTGCGCTTGTGTCAGTTCGGCTATCACATTTGCGAAGGTTTTACCTTCTTAATAAGTGTATTTGGCACCCATGGGGATAAAAACATGTATTCCTGTCGCTCCGGATGTTTTTGGAAAACTACTTACTTTGGCTTTGTCAAACACTGATTTTACAACCAAAGCAGTTTCAATCACCTGGTCAAAAGTATTATGTTCGCTTGGATCAATATCTATCACAATCCAATCAGGATTGTCAAGGCTTCCAATTTTCGAATTCCACGGGTGCATTTCAATGCACGCAAGGTTTGCCATATAGACAAGGGTCGCCTCATTGTTGCAAATCAGATAATTTACAATCTCCCCTCGGGAATCGCTTTTAGTTGGTAAGGTCTCAGCCCAATCGGGCGCTTCTTCCATATTCTTTTTAAAAAAACTACCGCCATTGATCCCATTAGGGAACCTATTCTGGCTCTCAGGGCGATCCTTTAAATGCGGAAGGATAAATTTGTGCATGGCACGATAGTATTCGATCAGGTCTCTTTTTGTAATACCATCGTCCGGCCACAGGATTTTGTCGAGGTGCGTGAGGTGTAATTCAATACCATCAATTTTTACTGTAGTATCCATGGCTTTTTTCGATTTTGTTTTTTCAGGTTTCCTCTCTTGCTCCAAAGCTTTTTGAATCGTTTCTTTGGTTGAAGATTCTATTTCCCTTTTCACATCTTTTGGGTTTTTATCAGGTCTGAGTCCCATGAAAACGGGATGACGCATACTGCAATCCTTTGTCCATTCAGCAAAAGAAACCTCACAAACCAGTTTTGGTTGTACCCAATATACTTTGGATTTCTGAGGTATTTTATAACCGAAGGGCGATGTATCCCTTCTGATCTTCTGCAATTCTTTATAAATGGATTCTAGACTTTTGCTGTCAAATCCCCCGCCACTACTTCCAATAAATTTGAGTTTATCCTCATTATCATAAACCCCAAGCACCAGCGAACCGAAAAATTGTCTGCCTCCTTTCGGCTCGGTATAGCCGCAAATAACTGCTTCCTGCCTTTTGGATGTTTTTATTTTTACCCATTCCCCAGTCCTTTTTCCGGGTCTATATGGACTGTTTGCGAGTTTGCCGATAATGCCTTCCAGGTTGCGCTTTTTAATCTCTTCGAAAAAACCGGTACCATTACCTATGATATGATCAGAATATACCACCACATTCTGGGGTTCAATTAATTGAGAAAGCAGTTCCTTCCTATGAATCAATGGCACATTTTTAAGATCATATCCATTATAATAGATGATATCAAAAACATTGTATTGTAAGAACGAAGTTTCTGGTTCGTAGTTCTGTAAATATTGAAACCTTGCATTTCCATTCTCATCGATAGCTACTATTTCACCGTCAATAACAGCATCAAACGGTAATTTCTCAAGGGCATATTTAACAGGCTCAAAATGTTCAAAATGAAGGCCGTTTCTCGAATACAGTTCAACTTTCCCATTTTGAATATTAGCCATAGCCCGGTACCCATCCCATTTTAATTCAAAAATCCATTCATCACCGTCGAATGGCTTATCAATATACTTTGCCAGCATAGGCTTTATCATGCCTGGAAATGATGCTTTTACAGCGCCTTCGGGAATGGCGGGTTTATCAGGAGCGGATTGGAGCAGATGCGTTTTTACTGTGCGGACTTTTTTTTTACGTCTTCCTTTTTATGAATAAGAGAATCAGGCGAAACATGCTCTTCAGCGTTATAGCCTTCTACGACATATTCATCATTATGCTTGATGAGCAGCCACGCATTTTCTCCCATGCCATGCATTTTTACCAATGCCCAGGAACCTTTCAATTTTTTGCCGTGCAGGATAAATTTGATTTCCCCTTTTTCTAATTCACTCAAAAGAAGTTTTTCCCCTCTTTTCTTGTCGGTTTCGGGTTCTGTAGTATAGGTGCCCTCATCCCATATTTCCACAATTCCTGCCCCATAATTCCCTTCAGGAATGACACCTTCAAAAGTCCGGTAATCATAAGGATGGTCTTCAACCATCATAGCAAGGCGCTTGATATGAGGATCCAAAGACGGACCTTTCGGCACTGCCCAACTCTTGAGTAACCCCTCCATCTCCAGCCTGAAATCATAGTGCAAATGAGAAGCATCATGCCGTTGAATTACAAATTTTAAAGCATTTTTTTTCAACAGCCCTTCCACCCTCCGGCTCCGGTGTATCTTTGAAGTGACGCTTTTCTTTATATTTCTGTAGTGACATTTGGGAAATTAAAAGATTAAAAAATTAAAAGATTGTCAATGTTGGGTTCTTTTCATTTGCACATTGATTCATTAACACATTGGCATATCAGCACATTATCACATTGTCTTACGCTGCTTTTTTCTTTTTCTCCAAACTGGCTTTTAGTTGTTTCATCAGGTCGGATGCGCCTGTTGGTACTATCTTTAAATTGCTGGCTTTCGGCGTTTTACCCTGGGCTTTCAGCCGGATCAATTTCATCAGTTCTGCCGTATAAGTGTCTTTATATTCTTCCAGGTTCAGCTTGGTAGTGTATTGATCTATCAATGTCAATGCCAGATCAAGTTCTTTATCCGAAAATGCTTTTTTCTCCGGCAGGTTCAATCCTCGCATGGGCCTCATCTCCTCAGGAAACCTTATCTGGTTTAATATAATAACGTTATCCATTGGCTTTAATACGGCAAGCGATTCACGGTTACGCAACACAAAGGTTGCAATTCCCAATTTGCCTGATTTTTTGAGGGCTTCGAGTAATAAAGAATAAGAATGCCCCGCATCCTTACCGGGTTCCAGGTAATAAGGCTTTTCATAGAGCGCCGTAGGGATTTCCTTTTCATCAGCAAAATTAGTGATATCAATGACTTTACTTTTTTTGGCAGCCGCCTTTTCAAAATCATCCTCATCCATAACCACATATTCATCATCAAGTTTATAGCCTTTTACAATATCAGCCCAGGGCACTTCTTTTCCGGTTTCTTCATCAATACGGGCATATTTTATGGGCGATAAATCTTTTTTATTCAGCATATTAAAGCTAATAGTACTACTTTCAGACGCGCTGTAAAGCTTCACGGGGATATTTACCAACCCAAAACCAATAGATCCTGACCAGATAGCTCTCATAAAGACAAAGTTAATAATGTATCAATGAAAAAAAGACTGATTTTGTTCAGAAGTTGATTGGTTACTGCGAGGGAAAGTTGTCAACTTTTAAAAAGTTGCCAACTTTGAATTTTACGTAAGTTTGAACCATAATGAGTTCCCGCTCCCAGACTCAAAGAGACCCATCCGCACATCCTGCTACCAAAGGAATGAAACCGGTCGTTGCCGGAGGAGTCATCAACTTTTTCCTTGTGATTGTTAAAATTTCTGCAGGTATTCTGGGTAATTCTTATGCCTTGATTGCCGATGGAATAGAATCTGCTGCAGATATTTTCAGCTCTTTTGTGCTTTGGTTCGGACTTAAAGTAGCTTCCAAAGCCCCTGACAAAGACCATCCCTATGGACATGGCAAAGCGGAACCTATCGCGGGGGCTTTTGTGGCCCTGGCACTTTTAGGAGCGGCCGTATTGGTGGTTGTACAAAGTATTCACAAAATCCTGACACCCCACTTGTTGCCCAGGCAGTTTACACTGTACATTCTCGGGGCGATAATCCTTGTCAAGCAAATTCTTTTCGGATATGTAATGCGGATCGGCAAAAAGATCAACAGTACCGCCCTCTATGCCGATGCCTGGCATCACCTAAGCGACTCCATTTCTTCTGCCGCGGCGTTTATCGGCATTAGTATCGCTATTATTATGGGGCCAGGATATGAAAGCGCTGATGACTGGGCTGCAATCGTTGCGTCAGTGATCATAGTGATCAATGCTTATAAAATTTTAATGCCTTCTCTTGCAGAAATGATGGATACTGCACCTTCAGACTCAATTATAAAAGAAGTGAAGCAGGTCGCTATGAAAGTTGATGGCGTAACCGGCCTCGATAAATGCTTTGTCCGCAAAATGGGATTCGACTATTATGTTGACCTGCACGTTATAGTGGATGGCAGCCTGAGCGTACATAAAGGCCATAATATTTCTCACCGGGTGAAAGATGCCATTCTCCACGCCATGCCTAATATCTCAGACGTACTGATACATATTGAACCAGATGACGATAGTCATTTGGACAGTCAATAGTCAACAGTTGGCACTCGTCCCGAGCCTTTCGGGAGTCAATAGTAATAAGTGGACTAACGACTAACTTCCTTCCCTCTCTTTTTTTTGCCTGCTGACCCCTGATTCCTAACGCCTATCACCTATTTCCCATATTTCAATCCAAGCCCGATCTGGCCGGTATGATAGCTGCTGTGCGCCAGGAGATATCCTACAAAATCTCTTCTGCTCCAGGTACCCATGCGCATTTCAACTTTTTCTTCCCATTCCTCAGGGGTTAGGTTTTTGAAGGCGTTTTCCAGGGCAATTCCCGAATCTGTAAGCATTTTTTTGATCCCTTCGACATTGGTATGTTCCCCGGTATCAGTTATGCCAGGCCCAACTGTCTTTCTTTCGAAAGTCAAGGCAGGGCCTTTAAATACCGAATGGCTGAAACCGTGCTCTGCTTCAGCAATGTGCCTCAGTAAGAAACCTACAGAATTCGTTTCTGGATGAAGGCGGTTGCTAATATTTTCTTCGGTTATTTTTGGAACCATGTTGTCGAGGGTTCTGTGCCCAACTTTCCATGTTGAGATCATGCCTTCGCTGATTGTCGTCATTTTAGATTTGTTTTATTTTTTGATGGGAATGATGTTTTCTTTATGAAACACATGTTTAAACATCTGTTTACAAAGGTACGTTCCGATAATCTGTAATAATTGTCTTTCCTTTAATTTCAATATAACCTGCTCATTGCCTAATTTTGCCGCCTTGTCGGCCTTCAGTTATTACGGCATGACAATTTTAAGGAAGGATGTTCGTTAACAAAGCAAATAAATAATTTGTCAGTAAGAGTAGAAGGACTTACCAGGATTTACGGAGTGCAGCGAGCTGTCGACAACATTTCGTTCGAAGTGCATGGCGGGCAGATCACGGGGTTCCTGGGGCCTAATGGCGCCGGTAAATCAACAACCATGAAAATGCTTACCTGCTATCTTGCACCCACATCCGGCAAAGCCAATGTAGCCGGCTACGATATTGAAGAGCAAAGCATTGAAGTGCGTAAAAGGATCGGATACCTTCCCGAACACAATCCTCTCTACACAGAAATGTACGTAAAAGAATACCTGCGATTTATTGCTGGTATTTCTAAATACAGCGGTCATGTATCCAACCGCATCAACGAATTGATCGAAATGACCGGACTTGGTGTTGAAAAGCACAAAAAGATCGGGATGCTTTCTAAAGGATATCGTCAACGGGTTGGACTTGCGCAGGCTTTATTGCATAACCCCGAAGTATTGATACTTGATGAACCTACTTCAGGCCTCGATCCAAACCAGGTGGTGGAGATCCGAGGATTGATCAAAGAAGTCGGTAAAGAAAAAACCGTTCTTTTATCTACCCATATCATGCAGGAAGTACAGGCCATGTGCAGCAGGGTAATTATTATCAATAAGGGAAAGATCGTTGCCGATAATCCAACCGAAGAGCTCACCCAGCAGGCATCCGGAAATAACATGCTTCGCGTAGAATTTAAGAACCCTGTAAAAGCTTCTGATTTAAAGAAGATCAATGGTGTCCTGGATGTTGAACAAAAAGGCAAAGTCTGGATATTGTTTTATGATGCCAAAGATGATCTTAGGGATACCATATTCAAATGGGCTGTCGCCAATGACAATACCATTTATGAAATGGAACGTGAAGGCCGGAGCCTGGAAAGTATATTTCAGTCATTTACAAAAGAGTAAGAAGTAAGAGGTGAAAAGTAAGAAGTGAGAAGTGTCTCATTCTGACCTGCCTCTTTATCGATTGATTTGTATATATTTAAATTATAATTTCCCAACTTTTTTTATTTTCTAAGGACTTCTTACTTTTCACCTCTTACTCCTTTTACCCTATGATTGC
>JABDEJ010000088.1:0-7653 GCA_013287095.1 Bacteroidota bacterium
ACCTGGGATGGCAAAGTTGTTCCTTGTTGTTTTGATAAAGATGCAACACATGTATTGGGAGATATTGAAGTTGAAAGCTTTGCAAGTTTATGGCACGGGAGAGCCTACCAAAATTTCAGGGGCTCCGTACTGCGTTCCAGGAATGAAATTGACATTTGCCAGAACTGTACCGAAGGGACCACTGTTTGGGTGTGAAATCAGGAGTCAGAAATCAGGGATAAACAGAAAAAAAATAGCATTTTGGAAAATACAATTGAATCGGAAAACGAAAACCAATATATACCAGGTGTTTGCAACATTGGCAAAGAAGAAATTACAGCCCGGAAGAAGAGTTTGTATATTTCATTGGCCTTGTTTGTAGTGGACATTATCGTTCTAGAACTGCTTCATGCCAATCATTGGTGGGGTATTACTGTATTTGTTCTTGCGGCATCTTTTGCAGTAAGTTTTCAGCAGGTATATTTTAAATTCTGTGTGAATTTCGGAATAAGAGGCGTTTTCAATTTTGGGGATTTAGGCAAAACATTCACCTCAGAACAAAAGGAATATTATCAGAAAGACAGAGCCAAAGCGTTAAAAATGATTGTTACGGGAATTACATTTGGAATCGTAATAGCGGTAATCTATTATTTTATGTAAAACAAAAAAGGGCGCTCCTTTCAGACCGCCCTTATCAAAACGAACAATTCCCGAATAATTAATTTTTAATGATTGACTGATTTGCTAAAGTATTGTTATTCCCATCAATAAGTTGTACGAAATAAAGACCTGCCGGTAAAGTGCTCATATCAATCTGTTTTTGCATCAAACCCCTACCGGATATCATTTGCTGATATATATTTGACCCTGTTTCATTCACCACTTTCAGTATTGTATTGCCTTCCAAATTACCGGTCCAGTTCACATTTAGAATGGTATTCGTGGGATTCGGGTAGGCAGAAACTGTTGGGACTGAATTTGAAATATCAACGGAGCGTATCATAGAATAGGTGAAATTGCCGTTGAAATCAACCTGTTTTAGCCTGTAGTACAATGTTCCTGCAGGTACTATTCCGGCAAGGTTGTCTATGTCAGAATAATAATTTGTCAGATTAGTAGTACCGTGTCCCTGAATTTGGCCAATGCTGGTCCAGTTTGCCGCATCTAAAGAACGTTCTACATCAAAATAATCATTGTTTTGCTCAGAAGCCGTTGCCCAGTTGAGGTTTACCTGGTTATCCTGGTATTGCGCCGAAAAAGAAACTAGTGATACCGGAAGTGGGTTTACGCCGCTATTATCGCCAAAGGTATAATATCCAAATGTGGGGTCCATATCGCTTGCCGGCACCGAAGCAGTTACCGAGGCTGCGGTGTGTGCGGTACTGCCAAGGTCTGCCCATGTTGAACCGGTAGTACGGTATACACTGAGATCGCCCGGGGTAGTAATTCCAGAAAATGTAGCGTCTAACCAATTTAAGGTTACACTGGCCGAAGCCGTACCGGAGTTTTCTATCAGGGTCCAATATTCATCGGTACTGGCTGTGGCACCTCCAGGAGGCGTAGCGCTATGGCCTGATTTAAAATACTGCACGGTATATTGAGAAACATCGGAAACATTACTCAAACCTATTGGTGCATATTTATTTACATTACCTGTAGGGAAAGTGAACGAATTATTGACACCATCAAGGGCAGTGTTTTTTATCGGACCATCAACAAAGCTGGTATTGCTTGCACCTGCAACTGAAAGTGTTGAAGACAATATCAGAAGATCTGAAGCATCTGTGGTCAAAACACCGCTGGTAAGGACTAAATTATGGCCTATCGTAAGGTTTCCCCCCGTTAATGTAGCTCCGGCGCTATTGTCCAGCGTCAGGTTATACAAGGAGTAAGCGTTGCTAATAGTTTGGGGTGAAGACCCTCCTAAAGTCACGGTGGATGTATTTGCAGTATAGCCTGAAACTGACATATTCCCACCAATGGATAATGACCCTCCGGTGACACCGGCAAGGGTAGCGCTCCCGGTAAGGTTGCCGTTAACAATTTCAGGATTTGCCAGTACGATACTATTATTGTCTGCTTCGAGATTGTTAAAAGTAAAAGCATCAATATTTTGTGTACTTGATCCACTTAGAATAACCGTTGAAGTGCCCGCAGAAAATGTAATGCCCGTCATATTGCCCTTGACGGTGATTTGGCTGGAACCAGCCGTAAGGGAGCCAATTCCGGTCAGATTCCCATTTACAAGGATATTGCCAGTTAAAGTAGCGCCATTGTTAACTTGCAGATTATCGAAAGTTGCCGCCCCGATATTTTGATTAGTAGCGCCATTTAATACGATGTTATTTGTGGTTCCCGGTGCAATAGTAGCTATGGAAATATTGCCGGCGATATTTACTGTTCCTGAAGCGCCGGATAAGTCCAACGTCCCTGAACCGGTAAGATTACCTGCAACTGTTAAGCTATAACCTGAACTAACAGTTACAGTTTGACCGGTAGATATGGTAAGTGCGAGCACTCCATCAGTACCAGTAAGAACGGGAGCAAAACCTGTATACGAGGCAGGGATTATTGCATTGTCTGAAGTTGTTGGCGCACTGAAAGTACTCCAATTAGTTCCATCATTCCAAGCACCACTGGTTATACTTAGACCAGTCCAGGTATCCTGAGCGTTTGCATTGTAAATGGTAATGAAAAATACTACCGCCGCTAACAACCTGAGCGGCCACTTGAAATAATTTTGGTTGGTTTTCATAAGGGTTAAAATTTTAGTTTAGTTAGGTCATAAAATATGTTTTAAGCGAGGACTTTTTAACTCCCCTGCTTACTAGAAACGTCTAAATACAAAATCTGTTTAATAAAAGATGATTTGAAATATCTTATCCCTTGACTGGCTTGGATTTCCTTTCATGAAGAAATCTCTATATTCGCCGCAGGATAACTCATTACAAAACTTAAACGAAAAGCTAAATATGGTTTTTACCACCGTACCGCTGACCTTTACCAATATGCCGCTTAATTATTTGGACTTTGCGTTTATCGGGGCGTTTTTCCTTATCATTATTTTCGTGTCTATTAAATACTCTTCCCGTGCAGGTGAAAGCCTTGGAGAGTTTTTCCTGAGCGGACGCAAACTGCCCTGGTACATTGCGGGGTTCAGCATGGTTGCCACCACTTTTGCAGCAGATACCCCATTGGCGGTCACCGAAATCGTAAACAAAAATGGCATTGCGGGCAATTGGCTCTGGTGGAACATGCTTATTGGCGGAATGCTCACCGTATTTTTCTTCGCGCGTTACTGGCGCCGTGCCGGTATTACCACTGATGTGGAGTTTGTTGAGATCCGCTATGGCGGCAAACCTGCCGCTTTTCTCAGGGGATTTAAAGCGGTTTATCTCGGTGTATTTATGAATTCAATCATCATGGGCTGGATCAATGTGGCTTTGGCAAGTATTCTCCATGTGTTTTTTGATATTCCGGTTGACCACCTTATTTACTATGTAGCAGGCGCCATGATTTTTACAGCTATATATGCTTCAATTTCAGGATTATGGGGTGTGGCAATCAATGATTTTATCCAGTTCTCTATTGCAATGACAGGGGTAATTGTTTTAGCGGTAGTAGTCGTCAATTCGCCCCAGGTTGGCGGTATTGCCGGACTCCAGGCCAAACTTCCTGCGGAAAGCCTTCAGTTCCTACCAAAAATTACGCTAAATGGGGATTCGGGTACTTTGGGCAGATTGTCTTTGAGCGTGGCAGCCTTCTTTGCTTTTGTGGGGGTGCAGTGGTGGGCATCATGGTACCCCGGTGCTGAACCCGGCGGCGGTGGCTATGTAGCGCAGCGCATGATGAGCGCCAAAGATGAAAAGAATTCTCTTTGGGCAACCCTATTCTTTCAGGTAGCACATTATTGCATTCGTCCCTGGCCGTGGATATTGGTAGGGTTGTCAACCATCGTCCTCTACCCTACTCTTGGTGTGGATGATAAGAAGCTTGGCTATGTAATGGCCATGCGTGATTTTTTGCCGCCCGGATTGAAAGGATTGCTTCTGGTAACTTTTCTCGCGGCCTACATGAGCAGCATTGCATCTCAGCTTAACTGGAGTACCAGTTATTTTATTAATGACCTTTACAAACGCTTTATCAGAAAAGACGATACTTTTGAAAATGAAGCCAAAGCCCAGAAGCACTATGTGTTAATGAGCCGGATATTCACCATTGTAGTTATGCTAATCGCATTGTTTGCATATACCCAAATTGGTTCGATATCAGGAGTGTGGATTTTTGTAATAGAATGCGGGGCCGGGCTGGGACTGGTTTTGATATTGAGATGGTACTGGTGGCGCATAAATGTTTGGAGTGAAATAACGGCGACAATAGTGCCATTCATTGTTTATGGATGTCTTAAAACAATGACTTCTATTGTATTCCCAAACAGTTTTTTAATCACTGTAGCCATAACCACTGTTTGCTGGATCGCAATGACCTTTCTAACAAAACCTGAAACACCAGAAGTTTTGCAAAAATTTTATGAGCGCATACAACCGCAAGGCAACTGGAAACCAATCAGGTTGCTCCTGAATATCCCATATAAAAAATCAACAATTCCTTACCTTGTCTTGTCCTGGTTCAGTGCCATTTTAATGACCTATTCATTACTCTTTTTAATAGGCAGTATCATTTTCGGGGATTATAGACAAGCAGGGATTTTGTTTTGCACGGCATTAAGCGGATTATTGCTTATGCGTTTGGGTATGAAGAAAGCAGAATTAAGATGATGTGATAATGGAGTTATGTGTTGATTTGCTAATTGGCTGACGCAAAATAATTTAAACCTATAAGGTTTTGGAAACCTTATAGGTTTTTGCCGAGATAGTCCACGAACGATTCTCCACTAAAAATCGACTCCTCATCTGGTTTACTTTTCTTTAGGAAGAAATATTTGATCGTTAGCCAAACAATTAATGCATCTAATTTGAATGATTGATGTTTAACATAAAAAACATCCAGTCTCAGTCGCTGCGGCCAATTGAGTTTATTCCCACCCATTACCTGGGACAAGCCAATAATCCCTGGGCGTATGCTGTGCCTGGTTTTTTGAATTGAATCATAGTATGGCAGATATTCAACCAAAAGCGGTCGCGGGCCTATAAAATCCAATTCTCCTCTTAAAATATTAATAAATTGTGGAAGCTCGTCAAAATGAAAATGCCTTAAAAAAGATCCGAATGCAAATTGGCGTTGATAGTCAGGCAACAAAATACCTGAATCATCAGTTGTATCCAGAAGTGTTTTGAATTTCAAAAGCAAAAAAGGTTTTTCATTTAATCCCGGACGTTTTTGGAAGAAAAAAACTTTGCCATGGTTCTTGATTGCTAGTATTATAATGATGATGAATAGGAAGGGCAATAAAATAATCAGGGCTGTCAAAGCTAATATCCACCCGCATACAGGCTTTATGAAATGAAGGTACATTAATAAAATACTTTCCTGAATTTCTGAAAACTTAAAGACTGTTGTTCTTTAAATTTAATGCTTCACATTGTTTGTAGGCCGGAGTATTAATCGCATTTTTGAAATGGGGTAAATGCCTGACATGATGCACGTCAGAACCAATTAAGTGCACCATCTTTTCCTTTACCAGCCACTCAGCTACTTTTTTGGATTCTTTGGAATAATACCCAACAAAAGAAGCCAGATTAAGCGCAAAATAGACATCTCTGGCAAAAATATCCTTATAGGTATTGAAGTCATCATACATAAAAACGTAACGCTCCGGGTGCGCCAAAACAGGCTGGTACCCTCCCATCCTGAGATTGAACAGTACTTCAAAAAAATTGTTGGCTGGATTCAGATAGGATGTTTCAACCAGTACATACTTATCCCCAAATGACATCAGATTTCCAGCTTTAAGCTCTTCTTCAAAATGGTCATCGAGATAATATTCAGCAGCACATTCAACTTCTACATCAATATTATTCTTTTTCAGTTCATGTCTTAACTCTTCGCAAAGCGCCCTGATCTCTTCGGGTGAATTGCGGTAGAAATCGGCCATAATATGAGGCGTGGTAATAAACTTGTTATAGCCCATGGCATGCATGGCACTGATAATCTCAAGCGACTCTGCAAAACTCTTTACCCCATCGTCTATTCCAGGTAAAAGATGAGAGTGCATATCGGTCTTAATAAAGCCCTCGTTTTGAATGGATCCTGTGCCTGACTGGCCAAACATTCGGGAAAAAAGCCCCATATTTTTATATATTTCGCAACAAAAACTGCAAATATGAGTTAAATTAACGTATAATTAAGCAACTTTGTGGAAAGACTGCCATACTGTGAAATTGATTTATAAACGAATATTCTTCGCTTTCTGTTTTATTGTCCTCCTGATTGGTGCCAAATCAAATCTTTATGCCCAATTTAACGCCTGCAAAGATACATTGAATACAACAACTGTAACATGTAGTTATCAACAGGATACCATGTGGCAACCAATATGTGGATGTGACCAGCATACCTATGCCAACCTTTGCCTTTTTGACCAGGCACATCTGTTAAATTTTACCTATGGCACATGTGAAGAAGTAACACTCCAGCATCTTTATCCTAATCCAACTTCAGGAGAAGTAAACTACCGGATTTATCTTAAACAACAGGAAGACGCTTATATGTTTATATATGATGAGTATGGACGCGTTCATTATACCCGTTTTTTTGAAACTATTCAAGATGATACCGAAACCCTTGATCTGACAACCATGCAAAGTGGATTTTATATTATGGTTGTTTTTGCCAATGGGCATTATGCCTCTAAGAAATTCCTCAAATATTAGATTTGATACTGATTTACAGTATAAAGGACAGCCCGAGACTGCAGTATATTGCAAAAATCATTCTTGGGACTATTCTTGGAATTGATTTCAGGATTGTTATTATTCCGGATGATTTTGATCCTTCTAAAACTGATATTGCAAATGGTCAGATAATTTATTACGGTATTTTAACACAAGGTATGATTTGCATACCAAATGAAGACTTGTTATTTGAGGATGAGATAAGAAACCAGGAAGTTTATATTGAGAATACAGAAATCCCTAAGCTTCGTTTCAAAAAAACTACAAGTGAAGCATATTCCATTGATTTTGACTTGTTTTCAAGTGCATTTTACCTGATTAGCCAATACGAATACTACAGATCTTCTTCCTTTGATACACATGAACGACATGATGAAAAATCAAGTATTTTTCACAAATATGGCTTGTACCGCTTGCCTGTTGTGGACATATATGCAAAATATCTTTAGGAACAACTAATATCTAAATACCCGGATATTCAAAGAGAAAATCAAACATTTGACTACAAGATCAGCTTTGATGTTGACTCCCCATATCTACATAAGCACAAGGGATTTATATTATCATCTGCCACTTTAATAAAAAAAACTGGTCAAATTAAAATTTCAACTCGTCAATGAACAGATAAAAGCAATAACAAGTGACAAAGATCCATATGATGTTTATGATTATATTATAGATAAAGTGAAGGCTGATAAGCTCCTGTTTTTCTTTTTGATAAACCGCAAAAGCCCTCATGATGGAAGGCATACCTTTAATAACACGACATATAGAAAGCTCATTAAAGATATTTCTGATTCGGGAATTGAAGTTGGCATTC
>JABDEJ010000088.1:7726-8133 GCA_013287095.1 Bacteroidota bacterium
TCCTTCATATAAGAGTTTCATGAATGGGGATTTAATAACCACCGAAAAATCTGAACTTGAGTCAATTACAGGCAAACAAGTAAAATCATCCCGGATGCACTTTTTGAAATACAGGCTTCCTGAAACTTTTGAATTACTGGTGCAAGCTGGGATTAAGGATGATTATACCCTTTGCCCTATACATGATACTGGTTTCAAAAGTTTCATTTCAAGACCTTTTATTTGGTTTAACCTGGAGCGCAACGAAGAAACAACCCTCATGTTGCACCCAACTATGGTGATGGACAGGAGCTTGCAGCAATACATGAAACTAACCCCGGACAGTGCGCTGGAGGAGATAAAAAAAATAATAGATCTGACATTTGAATATCATGGCGTATTTACAATACTATTTCACAATAATTCCC